>JBBSHA010000034.1:0-12045 GCA_038253595.1 Candidatus Dormibacterales bacterium | reverse complement strand
CGCCGGGCGCCGCTCGACGCGCCCCCGGACGTGGATCACGTACTCGTGGCGCAGCTGCTGGGCGGCCGCGTACGAGGAGGCCGTGGCCAGCGCCTCGTTGAACACCACCTGGGCCGAGCCCCAGCGGTCCCGGATGTCGATGAAGACCAGGCCACCGTGGTCCCGGCGCCGGCCCACCCAGCCGTAGAGGTCGACGGTGGAGCCGGCGTCGGCTGCGCTCAGCGAACCGCAGTGGCGGGCGCCGAACCCGCTCAAGCCAGCATCGCGGCCAGGGCGTCCCAGCCCGCCTCCCGCTGCTCCCCCGAGGCCATGTCGCGGAGCTGGACCACGCGCCGGGCCGCCTCCTCGCCGTTCATGATCGCCACGAAGGCGCAGCCGGACCGGGCGGCGGCCCGCATCTTGGCACCCAGGCTGCGCCGGCTGTAGTCCACCGCGACCGAGCCCGCGGCCCGGCAGCGCCGGCCGACCTCGGCCGCCGCCCGCTCCAGGCCGTCGCCGACCGGCAGCACCAGCAGCCGGGCCGTCGCCTCTGGAGGCAGCGCGGCACCCTCCTCCTGGAGCGCCAGCACGACCCGGTCGAGGCCGCCCGCGAAGCCGACGCCGGGCGTCGCCGGGTAGCCCAGGGTCGCCGCCAGCCCGTCGTAGCGGCCGCCGCCGCCGAGCGCGTTCTGGGCACCGCCCAACTCGGCCTGCTGGTACTCGAACACGGTCCGCGTGTAGTAGTCGAGGCCGCGGACCAGTTGGGGATTGAGGGTGAAGTCGATCCCCGCCGCCTCCAGCAGCCGGCGGACCTCGGCGAATGCGGCCGCGCACTCCGAGCAGAGGTGGTCCAGGATGCGCGGGGCCCCGGCCTTGACGGGCTGGCACTCCTCCTCCTTGCAGTCGAAGAGGCGCAGCGGACTGTCCTCCACCCGCCGCCGGCAGTCGGGGTGCAGCTGCTCCGCGAGGGGTCGGTAGTAGGCCTGCAGCGCCTCCAGGTAGGCGGGCCGGCAGGCGGCGTCGCCGATCGAGTTGAGCTCCAGGCTGACCCCGCGCAGGCCCAGGCCCGCCAGCCAGCCCCAGGTCATCTCGATGACCTCGGCGTCGTACGCCGGCGAGGGGTCCCCGATGACCTCGACGTCGAACTGGTAGAACTGCCGGTGGCGGCCGCGCTGGGGCCGGTCGTGACGGAACATCGGGCCCGTGGTGAACAGGCGAACGGGCTGGGCCAGCTGGTTCAGGCCGCCCTCGAAGTAGGCCCTGACCACGCCCGCGGTCGCCTCCGGGCGGAGGACCAGGGCGGCGCTCCGCTCGGTCTGCCGCTGCACGCGGAAGACCTCCTTGCGGACCACGTCGGAGTCGCCGCCGACCCCCCGCTCGACCAGTTCGAGCGGCTCCAGGATCGGGATCTCGATCTCCTGGTAGCCGAAGGCTCGGCAGGCGGCGGCGGCGGCGTCCTGGACCAGCCGCCACGCCGGGCGCTCGGCGGGGAGCAGATCGCGCATCCCCTGGGCGGCCCTGATCGGCGGGGCTGAGGGCATCCGCTGAGTCTACGGCCCTTCCCTCCAGACTCGGGCAGGCGGACAATCGGCCCCGTGAGGAACGCCGGTTGACCCGGAGGGAGGCGGTCCAGGCGCTGCGCGAGCTGGGCCAGGTGGCCGAGGAGCCCCACCTGGGCGGCTGGAAGCTGCTCCTGGACGGGGCCTGGTTCGGAGTCTGGCAGCGGGACCGGCTCTGGCTGCGCGCCGGCGCCGAGGCCCGCGCCGAGCACATGCGCCACGGGATGATGGCCCTGCAGCCCAACCCCAGCCTGCCCGAGGGCAGCTTCTACGAGGTGCCGGCGTCGATCACCGAGGCGCCCGACCGGCTGCGGGCCTGGGTCCGCCGGGCCGCCGCCGCCGCCCGGCCGTGAGCCGGCCCGTTCTCCCCGTCACAGGAACGGGTTGTAGCGCCGCTCCTGGCCGATGGTGCTGACCGGGCCGTGGCCGCTGAACACCAGGCGCTCGTCGGGCTCGACCAGGAGCCGGCTGCGGATCCCCTCCAGCAGGGCATCGCTGTCGCCGTTGGCGAAATCGGAGCGGCCGATCGCGCCCGCGAAGAGGGCGTCCCCCGTGAAGAGGGCGTTGCCGATCTTGAGGCTCACCCCACCCGGGCTGTGGCCCGGCGTGTGGATGACCTCGAACTCCAGCGAACCGGCCCGGTAGACGCTGCCGGGCTGGAGTCTCTCCAGGTTGCCGAACGCGGGCAGGGGGCGCGGGATCTCGCGACGCAGCGAGCCGCCCGTCTCGACCACCTCGCGCTCCGCGTCATGGACCGCGATCGGGACGCCGTCACCGAACTCCTGGCGGAGCCGGGCCAGGCCGGCGATGTGGTCCACGTCGGTGTGGGTGAGCAGGATCGCCCGGACGTGCGCCCCCCGCCCCCGGACCAGCTCGACCACCAGCTCCGGCTCCAGGTTGGCGTCGATGATGACCGCGTCATGGCTGGCCTCATCCTCCACCAGGTAGGAGTTGGTCCGGAACTGGCCGTCGGCGGTGGCCTCGATGTGGATGCGCGGGCCGTCCCCGCCGGACTCCCTCAGGACCGTGGGCACGGGGGCAGTGGACTCAGCCCGCCTCGCGGGCGACGGTGTTGACGTCACGGACCTGCTCCAGCCTCTCCATCAGGCGCGAGAGCTGGGCCAGGGAGTCGATCTCGATGGTCGTCGAGACGACCGCGGTCTTGTCGTCGTACACGTGCACCGAGGCGGCGGACATGTTCACCCGCTGCTCGGCCACCACGGTGGCGATGTCGCGCAGCAGGCCGGTCCGGTCCCAGGCCTCGATCTTGATCGCGACCGGGTAGACGTGGGACGCCTCCACGTCCCAGTCGACGGCCACCACCCGGGCCTGATCGGGACTGTTGACCGAGTTGATGCAGTCCGTCCGGTGCACCGTCACGCCCTTGCCGCGGGTCGTGAAGCCGGTGATGGCGTCGCCCGGCACCGGTCTGCAGCAGGGAGCGATCCGAGTCAGGATGCCGCGCTCACCCCTGACCAGCACGCTCGGCGCCGGGTGGACTTGGGGGATCAGCGGGATCGACTTGAGCACGTCGCCGTCCTCGGTCCGGGTCAGCGCCATCCGCATCACCACCGAGTGCGGGGAGACGTCGCCGTAGCCGATGGCGGCCAGGAAGTCCTCGCTGGTCGGGTAGCGGTAGTGCCGGGCCATCTCCTCCAGCTTGGCCTGGGGCAGCTGGGACAGCGTCAGCCGGTGCATCCGGTGCAGCTCCTTCTCGAGCAGGTCGTGGCCCTTGGCGACGTTCTCCTCGCGCGTCTGGCTCTTGAACCACTTCCGGATTCGCTCCCGGGCAGAGGCGCTCTTGACGAAGTTGAGCCAGTCCCGGCTCGGGCCGTGCGGGCTCTTGGAGGTCAGAATCTCGACGATCTCGCCGTTTTTGAGCGCGTACTCCAGCGCCACCATCTTGCCGTTGACCTTGGCCCCGATGCAGCGGTGGCCGACCTCGGTGTGGACGCGGTAGGCGAAGTCGACCGGCGTCGAGCCCGCGGGCAGGTTGAGGACGTCGCCCTTGGGCGAGAAGACGAAGACCTCGTCCTGGAAGAGGTCGACCTTGACGGCGTCCACGAACGACTCGGCGTCGACCACCTCCTTCTGCCACTCCATCAGGAGCCGCAGCCAGCCCAGCTTCTGGTCGAAGTGGGGATCACTGTCGCCCTCCTTGTACGCCCAGTGGGCGGCAACTCCGTAGTCGGCGACCTGGTGCATGTCGTGGGTCCGGATCTGGATCTCGATCGGCTCGCCGCCCTGCGAGATCACCGTGGTGTGAAGGGACTGGTAGCCGTTGGACTTGGGCATCGCGATGTAGTCCTTGAAACGGCCCGGCAGCGGCTTCCAGAGCGAGTGGACCACCCCCAGGACGCCGTAGCAGTCCTTGACACTGCCGACCTGGACCCGGATCGCCTGGAGGTCGAAGATCTGGCTGAAGTCCTTATGGTCGCGCGTCATCTTCTGCCAGATCGAGTAGATGTGCTTGGGACGGCCGGAGATGTCGGCGCCGATCTCGATCTTCTCCAGCTCGCGGGCCAGGATCTCGCGCAGGTCGGAGACCAGCGTCTCCCGGTCCTTGCGCTTGCGCGCCACGCGGCCCACCACGTCCTGGTAGTTGTCGGGCTCGAGGGTCCGGAAGGCCAGGTCCTCCAGCTCCCACTTGATCTGGCCGATCCCTAGCCGGTGGGCCAGGGGGGCGTAGATGTCCAGAGTCTCCCGCGAGATGCGCCGCCGCTTGGACTCCGGCAGGACGTCCAGCGTGCGCATGTTGTGGAGCCGGTCGGAGAGCTTGATGAGGACGACGCGGATGTCGTCGGCCATCGCCAGCAGCATCCTCCGGATGTTCTCGGCGGCCACCTGCTGGTCGGAGCGGAACGAGATCCGGCTCAGCTTGGTGACGCCCTCGACCAGGCGCCCGACGTCGGGCCCGAACTCGGCTGTGACCTGGCGGAGCGTCAGTGCGGTGTCCTCGACGGTGTCGTGGAGGAGGGCGGCCGCCAGCGTAGACGCGTCCAGGCGGAGATCGGCCAGGATCGAGGCGACCTGGAGCGGGTGCTCGACGTAGTCCTCGCCGGACAGCCGGCGCTGGCCGCGGTGGGCGGCGGCCGCCCGCTCGTACGCCCGCTGGACCAGCTCGCGGTCGGGCGGGGGCAGGTGGCCTGCGATGCGGAGGAGTTCAGAGATGCTCATGGGGTCCAGGGAGTGTCGCTGGATGATCCAGTTCTTACCAGAAATTCGCGCCAGCCAAGCTCAACAAAGGTCGCAGGCGAACTCTATTACGAGCGCCGCAGCGCCGACATCACCCTTGAGCAGGTCGCCGAGCGGGCGGCCGTGGCGTTCCAGACCATCCTCCGCAACTTCGGAAGCCGGGCCGCCCTCCTGGAGGCCGCTGCCCAGGTGGCGCTGGCCGAGGTGAGCGAGGAGCGGAGGACCCCCCCGGGCGACGTGGACGGCGCGGTCCGGCTGATCTTCGGGCCACTACGAGCAGCGCGGCCCGAACGTGCTCGGCCTGCTCGCCCAGGAGACCATCACCGGCGCCCCCGACCTCTCGGCCGGCCGGGCGGTGCACCGGGGCTGGGTCGAGGCGGTGTTCGCGCCCCTGCTCGGCCACCACGCCTCCGCCCGCCGCGACGCGCTGGTCGACCAGCTGACGGTGGCCACCTACGTCTACATCGCCGGCGCCCTGGCCGGGCGCGGCCACGCGGTCGCCTTCCTCGGCCACCCCCAGCAGGAGGACCTGATCCGGTGTAGCGGCTACGCGTTCCAGCCCTTCCGGCACGCGCGGCCGTGGTCCGCCAGCGCTCCCGCGCCGGGCTTCCGCGGGCTGCTCCGGGTGCTCTCGGTGTTCGCCGACCGGGTCCCGGGCCTGGATCTGGCGGAGCTGGTGGCGCGCGCCCGGCCGACCTGGTGGTGGTCGACCAGCTGCTCTGGGGGGCGCTCCGCTCGGCGGAGCGGCTCGGGCTCCGGCGCGCGACGCTGGTCCACACCCTCTACGGCCAGCAGCGGGACAGCTGGGGACGCGGACTGGGGGCCGGGCTGGCCCGGCTTCAGGGCCACCGGCCGGTGCGCCTCTGGCTCGATTCGGCGCGGGTGATCGTGGCCACGCTCCGCGAGCTCGACCCGGCCGGCGCCGAATCCCTTCCCGACCACGTCCGCTACACGGGTCCGGTCTGGCGGGGTGCCCGGCGCCGGCGGTGGCCGGCCCCGAGCCGCTGGTGCTGGTCAGCCTCAGCACCCTCTACCAGGACGGGCAGGCGCGGACCCTGCAGGCGATCCTCGACGCCCTGGCCGGGCTGGCGTTGCGGGCTCTCGTGACGACCGGTCCCAGTGTCGATCCCGCCGGGCTGAGGGCACCCGCCAACGTCGAGGTGCGAGCGTTGGCGCCCCACGCAGAGCTGATGCCGCGAGCATCGCTGGTGGTGGGCCACTGGGGCCACGCGACCACCATGGCTGCGCTCAGCCACGACCTGCCCCTGCTGCTGTTCCCGATGCTGGCGCAGGGCGACCAGCCGGTGATCGCCCGCCTGCTCGCGGCCCGGGGCGCCGCCCTGACCCTGGCCAAGGACATTCCTCCCGCCCGCATCCGGGAGGCCGTGCAGGCCCTGCTTGGGAATTCCGCGTACAGGGCCTCGGCGGCCAGCCTGGGGGCCCTGATCCGGCGCCGGGACGGGGCCCAGGAGGCGGCCGACCAGCTGGCGGAGCTGCTCCCGGCCTGACCCGTCCTCGGCGACCCCGGCTCAGAACAGGGTGAGGGCAATGGCAACGGTGGCCGCACCCAGGTAGAGGGCACCCCGGCCGAGGCGGTCGCGGCGGCGGATCCAGCTCAGGAAGAGCAGAACCACCACCCCGGCGCTGACCCGGTAGAAGGCGGCGGGATCGGCCCAGGTGTCGTTGCCCGCCCCCAGGACCAGCGCCGCGTAAGCCGCCGCCGCCCAGGCGGCCGGGTCGCGGGCCCGGGCCAGGCGGACGATCGCCGCCAGGCAGACCAGCACCACCGGCAGCGTGACCAGGGTCCGCGCCGTGCCCCGGGCCAGGGCCAGAAGGGGGGCACCGGGCGGATCCAGGAAGTGGGCTCCCAGCTCGTTGAGCTGGGGACCGCGGACCACGGCGAACACGGCCAGGGCCCAGGCCACGTAGGCGGCGAGGGCGGCGGCGTGCAGGGCGGCGCCCCCCCACTCCCGGCGCCCGGCGGCCAGCGCCGCCTGGGTGGCCAGGGCCACCGCCGCAGTCTCCTTGGCCAGGGCCGCCCCCAGCAGCAGCGCCCACGAGCCGGCGGTCATGCCGGCGACCAGGAGGGCCAGTTGGAGGGGCTCGGTGAGGTCGAGCAGGACGGGGATCCAGGTGCCGGCGTAGGCGAGCGGCAGCAGCGCCCACCAGGGGCTCTGGCCGGCACGGGCGGCGGCCCGGGCCAGTAGGGCCGCCAGCGCCCCGCCGGCGGCCACGTTGATGGCGACCAGCGCGTAGGGCACCCAGGCAGGGCGGCCGAGGCTGAGGGCCCAGGTCAGCAGCGGGTAGAGCAGGCGCCGCACCCGGAAGGTGTTGTCCAGGCTGCGCGCGGTCTGGGGGCGGGTCAGGAAAGGGTCCTGGGCCAGGTAGAAGTAGAACTGGCCGTCGTAGCCGTGGCCCAGCTCCGCCCGCTGGCCGGGCAGCAGCACCCCGGGCCGGGCCCAGTCCGCCCCCGGCCGGGGCGTCGCCAGGTACTGGAAGTGGTCGGCCACCCCGGCCCGCACGGCCAGAGCGGCGAAGAGGGCCAGCCCGACCAGGGCCGGCCCCAGCCACGCCCTCACCGGCAGCCGCGCTGGGAGGCCCCGGTCTGGCCTCAGTAGGATCTCGCGAAGGCCACCCGGTGGACGGCGGGGCGCCCGCACACCAGGCAGGTGCCGGACGCCCTCTCCTCGGGTTCGTAGTTGCGGATGGTGACCCCGCCGGTCTCGTCCTTGACCCGGGTCTCGCACTCGGCGCCTCCGCACCAGGGCGCGTACACGAAGCCGGTGCCGCCCTGGAAGTGGGCAACCATCGCGGCCAGGCTGGACACCTCGTGGGTGTTGGCGGCCCGGAAGTCCAGGGCCCGCCGGTGGAGGGCGTCCTGGAAGTCGGCCAGCTCGTCCCGCAGGCGCTGCCCCAGGCCCGCGGCCGGCACCGGCCGCTTCTCCCGGGAGAGCCGGTCCACCAGCACCACCTGGCCAGCCGCGACATCGCGGGGGCCGACCTCGAGGCGCAGCGGCACCCCCTTCAACTCCCAGCGGTTGTACTTCTCACCCGGCCGCCCCTCGCTCCAGTCCACCCGGAGGCGAATGCCCATGCCGCGGACCTCGGCCGTCCAGCCCTCGATGAAGCCGGCGACCAGGGCCCGGCCGGCCTCGTCCCGGAAGATGGGGACCACCGCGACCTGGATCGGCGCCACCCGGGGCGGCATCACCAGGCCGGTGTCGTCGCCGTGAGCCATGATCACGGCGCCGACGAGCCGGGTCGAGATCCCCCAGGAGGTGGTGTGGCAGAGCTCGCGCTGGTTGTCGCGGCTGGTGAACCCGATGTCGTAGGCGCTGGCGAAGTTCTGGCCCATGTAGTGCGAGGTCCCCGACTGCAGGGCCTGGCCGTCCCGCATCATGGCCTCGATGCTCTTGGAGTAGACCGCCCCGGCGAACGTCTCGCTCTGGCTCTTCACCCCCGTCAGCACCGGGATCGCCAGCCAGTCCTCGGAGATCTGGCGGTAGTACTCGAGGATCAGGTCGACCTCGTCGCGGGCCTCCTGGCCGCTCGCGTGAAAGGTGTGTCCCTCCTGCCACAGGAACTCGGCAGTGCGCAGGAAGAGCCGCGTGCGCAGCTCCCAACGGAGCACGTTGCACCACTGGTTGGTCAGCTGGGGCAGGTCGCGGTGGGATTGGATGTACTTGCGCATCACGGTGCCGATGATCGTCTCCGATGTCGGCCGGATGGCCAGCCGCTGGTCGAGCCGGCCGTGGCGGCCGGCCTCGGTGACCCAGGCCACCTCGGGGGTGAACCCCTCGATGTGGCTGGCCTCCTTCATCAGGAGCTCCTCGGGAATGAGAAGCGGGAAGTACATGTTCTCGTGCCCGCTCGACTTGATCATGTCGTCGAAGGCGCGCTGGATGTTCTCCCAGACCGCATAGCCGTACGGCCGGATCACCATGCACCCGCGGACCGGCGTGTAGTCGGCCATCTCCGCCTTGCGGACCACGTCGGTGTACCAGTGGTCGAAGTCGTCTGACATCCTGGTGATGTCCTTGACGAAGTCGTCGGCGTTCTCGATCAAGGTCGGGGCTGCCGGTCCATGAGGCTGTCGATTATCCCGGACCGCGGCGGCCGGCCGCGGTCCGGGCGCCGGCGAGGGTCTATTCGGCGGCGCTCCCGGCCGGGGCCGCCGCTGTGATCTCGGCCGCGACCTCGTCGATCTCGTGCAGGAGTACGGCCAGCAGCTCCTCCTGGGGCACTGTCCGGTACAGCTTGCCCTTCTTGAAGATGACCCCCGGGCCCCGGCCCCCGGTCACCCCGATGTCGGCGTGGCGGGCCTCGGCCGGGCCGTTGACGACGCAGCCCATCACGGCGACCGTCACCGGCACCTTTATGCCGGCGATGTATCTCTCCACCTCGCGCACCATCGGCACCATGTCGTACTCGAGGCGGCCACAGGTCGGGCAGGCGACCAGCGACGCGCTCTCGTTGCGGAAGTCGAGCGCCTTCAGGACCTCGTAGCCGACCCGGATCTCGACCGTGGGGTCGGCGGTGGCCAGCGAGACGCGGATGGTGTCGCCGATTCCCTCCTCCAGCAGGATTCCGAGACCGACCGCGCTCCGGATGCTCCCCGCCTCGACCGGGCCCGACTCGGTGACCCCCAGGTGGATCGGATAGGGCCGCGCCTCGGCGAACAGGCGGTTGGCCATCACGTTGGTCCAGACGTCGGTTGCCTTCAGGCTGACCTTGATGTGGCCGGGCCCGTAGTCGAGGTCCTCCAGGATCCGACAGTGGCCGATCGCCACCTCCACCATCCGCTCCGCGGTGGCCCGCCGGTCGTCGCGATCCACGGCGTGGGCCTCGCGCAGGTTCCTGTGCACCTCCTCGGGCAGCGAGCCCGCGTTGACGCCGATCCGGAACGGGATTTCGCGCTCCTTGGCCGCCCGGACCACCTTCTCCACCTTCTCCCGGTCCGGGAGGTTGCCCGGGTTCAGGCGCAGGCCCTGGACCCCGGCTTCGATCGCCATCAGGGCCAGCCGGTGGTCGTAGTGGATGTCGGCGATGACCGGTAGCACCGAGCCGGCGACGATCTCCCTCAGCGCCTCGCCCGCCTCGTGGTCGGGGACCGCGGGCCGGACGATCTCGCAGCCCGCGTCCTTGAGGGCGGCGATCTGGTTGAGCGTGGCCCGGACGTCGCGAGTGTCGGTCTTGGTCATCGTCTGGACCGCGATCGGAGCGGCTCCGCCGACCACCACGTCGCCGACCCGGACCGGGATCGAGCGCCGCCGAGTGTGGTGCGGATCCATTGTTAGCGCAGGCCCTGGAAGGCGCCGCTGGCAATGCGCTGGACATCAAAGAAGGCGATCAGCGCCATCAGTGCGAGCAGCGCCAACAGACCCGCCCGCTGGACCGCCATCTCCCGCTCGCGGTCGAACGGCCGGCCGCGCAGGCTCTCCAGCAGCACGACCACCATCCGGCCCCCGTCCAGCGCGGGCAGCGGGAGCAGGTTGGCGATGCCCAGGGCCACCGAGAGCAGGGCGGCGAGCCCAAACCAGCTGATCACCCCCTCGGTCGCGGCGTGATAGGTGACGTAGCCGATGCCGATCGGCCCGGTGGCGCCCTGGGGCCCGAAGAAGCCGCCCGGAATCTGGCCTGTGGCCAGCTGGGCCATCCCGCCCGCCAGCAGCCCCGTCGCCACGACCGGGAATTCGACGCCGCTGGTGACCGCGTTCAGCGGGGAGAGCACCGGCGCGCTCTGGATTCCGATCAGGGGGCGGTGATAGTGGGGATCCATCTGGGGTGTGATGCTGGCGGCGAACGTGCGCCCGTCGGGGTGGCGGACGCTGAAGTCGAGCGCCTGGCCCGGCCTTGAGTCCTCCGCGTTGCGGATGTCCTCCTGGTTCTGTACCGGGCGCCCGTCCACCGCCCGGATGCTGTCCTGGGGCCGGATCCCCTGAGCGTAGGCGGGGCTGTCCTTGAACACCCCCACCACCTTGCCGGGGTCGCCGTTGACCTGGGTCAGGTAGATGCCGGTCATGATCAGCGCGGCCAGCACGAAGTTGACCAGGGGGCCGCCGAAGAGGATGGTGAGCCGCTGCCACGCCGGCTTGGAGTGGAAGCCTCCGGGCTCGGCGTAGTCACCCGCCTCCATGCCCGCCAGCCTCACGTAACCGGCGATCGGGATCGCCCGCACTGCGTACACCGTGCCCCCGCGCAGTGTCGAGACGAGGCGGGTTCCCATGCC
Organism: Candidatus Dormibacterales bacterium; assembly: GCA_038253595.1. Classification (GTDB taxonomy): domain Bacteria; phylum Chloroflexota; class Dormibacteria; order Dormibacterales; family Dormibacteraceae; genus JBBSHA01. The sequence goes on along the minus strand of JBBSHA010000034.1, from coordinate 1,083 downwards.
CACGGAGAACTCGTGGACCCGGACCCCGAACAGCTTGGCGAACGCGAAATGGCCGCCCTCGTGGGGGGCGACCAGGATCATGAACATCAGGACTATCGAGACCGCACCTACGAGCCACTGGATGACGGTCACGTGGAGACCTTACCCATGCGGGCACTCACGTACTCCCGTCCGAACTGGTCGGCGGCGCGGATCTGCTCGAGCGTGGTGGCCGCGCCGGTGAAGCCGGCGAGGGCGCCCTCGACCAGGCCCACGATGGCGCCGAACCGGATTCCGCCGGCCAGGAAGCCGGCCACCGCCTCCTCGTTGGCGGCGTTGAGGACCGCCGGGTAGCCGCACCCGGCACGGGCCGCCTCCCGGGCCATGCCGACGGCCGGGTACCGAACCGGGTCCAGCGGGTGCAGTTCCAGCGCGCCCACGTCCGGGAACGAGGTCGCGGGCACCACCCCGGGCAGGCGCTCCGGGTAGGAGAGGCCGAGCGCGATCGGCACCCGCATGTCGGGATGGCCGAGCTGGGCCTTGGCGCTGCCGTCGACGAACTGGACCAGGGAGTGGATCACGCTCTGGGGGTGGACGGCGATCCGGATCGCGTCCAGTCCGACGCCGAACAGGTGGTGGGCCTCGATCAGCTCCAGTCCCTTGTTCATCATGGTCGCCGAGTCGACGGTGAGCTTGCGGCCCATCGACCAGCGGGGGTGGTTCAGCGCCTGCTCGACGGTGACCGCACCCAGGTCCAGTTCCGGGCGGCTCCAGAAGGGCCCCCCACTCGCCGTCAGGACCAGGCCCTGGATCGCCCCCGCCGGCTCTCCCCACAGGCACTGCCAGATCGCCGAGTGCTCCGAGTCCACCGGGCGGATGGAATCGGGGGCGCCGGCGGCGGCCATGACCAGGTCGCCGGCCATGACCAGCACCTCCTTGGTCGCCAGGGCCACCTTCTTGCCCGCCCCCAGCGCCGCCAGGGTGGGCTCCAGCGCCCGGGCACCGGAGATCGCCACCAGCACGATGTCGCAGTCGGGGTCGGTCACCATGGCCACCATCCGGGCCATCCAGTCGGGGTCGGCCGAGCGCACGAGGTGGCGGGCG
>JBBSHA010000033.1:0-12061 GCA_038253595.1 Candidatus Dormibacterales bacterium | reverse complement strand
CGGCGGGGGCCCCCGCCCCCCCCCTCGCCGTTAGTAGCGCTCCGCCTCGTCGATCAGCATGACCGGGATGCCGTCAATGATCGGGTAGCGGAGGCGCTCCGCGGTGCAGACCAGCGCTTCGCCGTCGGCCGAGAGTTCGACCTTCTGCTTGCACTTGGGGCAGACGAGCAGGTCCAGCAGCTCCTGGGCGATCACCGAGGCGATCGTAGCAGCCTCGCGCGCACCTGGCCGCCGGAGGCGAAGGCGCTTGGGAGGACCCGGTGTTGAGGTGAAGACCCCTCGGGGCGGGCGAGGAGCACGTTGCTCCTCCACCCTCCACCGAGCATGGCTGCGGGGGTGAGGTCTATTCAGTTGCCCGGTTCCTCTCACACCTCCTTGGTTTTTACCCAAGTCGAGTGCTCCCTTCCTTCCTTGAGAGTCCCCGGGCTGTGGTCGCCGCCGGGGCTTGCGCTCCGTCGTGCTTGTATTTTAGGCAACCAGAGCCTGAAAGCAAGCGGTTTACGCGACTATTTTGGCCTGAATTCTCCTAAAGGCTTGGATTTTCCATGGATCCGAGCCAGAACAGGGCGCTTGCCAGCAGGACCTGGGCCCCCAGCACCAGGTGCTCGTCGGCGGTCTGTTCCTCCGGGTTGTGGCTGACGCCGCCCCGGCTGGGCACGAAGAGCATCGCCGCCGGGAGGTGACGGGCCATCACGCCGGCGTCGTGGCCGGCGCCGCTCACCAGGCGGCGGTGGCCGCGCCCGGTCGCCGCGCAGGCTGCCTCCACGGCCGCCACCAGGCCGGGGTCCATGGGCGAGGGCGCCACCGCCGCCAACGAATTGATCCCAACTGAGCACCCGAACTCGGCCGCCGCCCCCTCGGCGATCACCCCCAGGGCGGCGCGGGCGCGGACCAGCGAACCCGGGTCCAGGGCTCTCAGCTCGACCACCAGGCGGGCCAGGCCGGGCACCACGTTGGGCGCGCCAGGCTCCAGGCGCACGTCGCCGATGTTGCCCACCATCTCCGGGTCGACCCCGGCCAGGAGTCCGGGCAGGCCGCTCAGCAGCCGGCCGGCGGCGGCCCCGGCGTCGCGGCGCATCGCCATGGGTGTGGTGCCGGCGTGGTTGGCGGCGCCCGTGAAGCGGACCTCGTGGTGGTCGATGCCGACGATGCCGGTCACCACCCCGAGGTCCAGCCCGGCCGTCTCCAGCCGCGGCCCCTGCTCGATGTGAAGCTCCAGGTAGGCGCCGAAGTCCGCCCGGCGCGGCGACGAGCACAGCGCCGTGCTCCCCGTCAGCCCGCCGGTGCCGACCACTCCCTCCTCGTCGGCGAAGTCGGCGGCCGCCAGCCGGGGGTGGCGGAGGCTGCGAGCCACCTCCAGGGCGGCCACCACGCCGTAGGCGCCGTCCAGCCGGCCGCCCGCGGGGACGGTGTCCGTGTGGGATCCCAGGAGCAGCCAGGGAGGCGCCCCGGAGGGAGTGCCGATCACGTTGCCGGTGCCATCGATCTCGGCGCGCAGCCCGGCCTCGCGCATCCGCTCCTGCACCCAGAGCCGGCCGGCGCGGTCGGCCTCGCCGCCGGCGACCCGGTCCACGCCCCCGTCGGGGCGACCCCCGATCGCCGCCAGCTCGGCGATGGCACTGAGCAGCCGCTCAGCCGAGATCATGGAGCTGGAAGGGCAGGCGTTCCAGATAGCGGCCCCAGCCGGGCTCGCCGGCCAGCCGGCCGCGGTCGTAGACGACCCGGCCCCGGCTGATCGTGGTCCGGACCCGGCCCGCCAGGGGCAGGCCGGCGAAGGGCGAGTAGCCGGCCTCGCCGTGCAGCTCGGAATCGGCCAGCGGTCCGCTCGCGGCCGGGTCGAAGAGGACCACGTCGGCATCGGCGCCGGCCGCCAGGCGCCCCTTGCGCGGCCACAGTCCGAAGACGCGGGAGGGGTTGGCCGAGGTCAGGCGGACCAGGTCCGCCATCGACAGGTGCCCGGCGCGGACGCCGTAGCTGTACATCAGGCTGAGCAGGGTCTCGGAGCCGGGGATACCCGGACTGGCCACCTCGGTGAAGCCGGCCGGGTCGCCGCGCTGGGCCAGTGAGTAGCCGCAGTGGTCGCTGCCGACCGCGTGCAGCGCCCCCGATTCCAACCGCCGCCACAGCTCCTTTTGCATGGCCAGCGGCCGGATGGGCGGCGTCATCAGGAAGCGGGCGGCGTCGGGGCGCCCGTAGACCGAGTCGTCGAGGCAGAGGAAGTGGGGGCAGGTCTCGGCGATGGCGGTCAGCCCCCGCTCCCGGGCCTCGGCGACCAGATCCACCGACAGCGGGTTGGAGAGATGGACGAAGTAGACCGGGCTGCCGGTGGCGCGGCTCAGGAAGATGCCCCGGGCCACCGCCTCCGACTCGGCGACAGCGGGACGGGACAGGCCGTGAAAGGCGAGCGAGGTCTGGCCCGCCGCCACCAGCTCGCGACGCCGGCCCTGGAGCATGTCGTCGTTCTCGGCGTGGATCTGGACGAGCATGCCGGCCGCTCCCGATCGCTCCAGGAGGCGGTAGATCGTCCAGTCGTCGACGTAGAACACGGTGTCGCGGTAGGTGGTGTAGACCTTGGCACTGGAGACCCCGCCGTCCACCACCTGCTCCAGCTCCTGCTCCCAGCCGGGGTCGAGGCGGGTGATGTTGAGGTGGACCCCGTAGTCCACCAGCGAGCGCCCGTCGGCCTGGCCGCGGGCGGCGGTGATGGCCTGGGCGAAGCTCTCGCCGGGGTGCTGGGTGGCGAAGTTGAGGTACGTGGTGACGCCCCCCGCCGCGGCGGCCGCCGAGCCGCTCCGAAAGCCGTCCGCGGCGGGTCCGCTGCCGGTGTCGAGGCCGTAGTGGGTGTGGGGGTCGATCACCCCCGGCAGGACGTGGAGGCCGGCCGCCTCCACCACCTCCTCGCCCCCCTCCGCCGCCAGGCCGAGGCCGACCTCGGCGATCCGCTCGCCGGCGATCCGCACGTCGGCCACCAGCTCGCCCTCCGGCGTGACCACGTTGCCACCGCGGATGAGCACCTGGCTAGCCGGCTGATGAAAGAGGTCGGCGAGGGCTGCGGTGTCCAGGTGGTCCAGATGCAAGACACCGCCGAGGACCGGAGCGCGCGCACTCAATTGCGCAAGTGAGGAGCGCAGATGGGCCGCATGGGCGCCGCAGATCTGCCGAATCCTCTTTCATTAGCCGGCTGCTGCGGCCTCTTCGAGGACGATGTCCTGAGCCCCCTCCCAAAGCACCCGCCGGCCCAGCTCGGCCAGCTGCTCCCGGCCGTCGACGACGGTCGCGAAGTGGTTGCCCGCCAGGGTCCCCATGACGCTGGCGAAGTGGGTGGCGCCGTAGGGGAAGAGGATCTCGGTCTCCGAGAAGCCTCCCGGGTAGAGCAGGATCTCGCCCGCGCCGGGATGGCTGGTGGCGTTCTCGAAGCCGAGTCCGAGATCCAGGTCGCCGTACGGGATCCAGGCCGCGTGGCCGCTCCAGCGGGCCTGGATTATCTTGGAGCGGAGCGGGAGCAGCCGGCGGACGGCCGCCACGGTCGCCGGCGCCGATTCCACCTCCAGCCGGGCGCCGAATCGGAGATCGCCAACGGAGACGTGCAGCACCTGATGAGTCTTTCATGACCGGCCCGACCTTTTCGACCCACGTCCTCGATGTCGCGGGCGGGCGGCCGGCGGCCGGCGTTCGGGTCAGCCTGCGGCCGCGGTCGGGGCCCGCCTGGGAGGGCGTCACCGGGGCCGACGGGCGCTGGCGGCCGGCCGGCGAGCTGAAGACCGGCGACTACGACCTCGACTTCGACGTCAACGACCACTTTCCGGCCGACCACCTTTACGAGAAGGTGACCCTGCACATCCGGCTGACCGAGTCCCGCCACTACCATGTCCCCCTGCTGATCTCGCCCTTTGGGCTGTCCTCCTACCGTGGCTCCTGAGCTGGGCGAGCTGTTCGAGGCCGGCTCGCCCCTGGCCCGGCACCTGGCGGGCAGCCGCCGGCCGATCGCCGACGCCCGGCGCCTGCTCGCCGAGCTGAGCGAGGAGGACCGGGTGGCCACCCTCAACGCCCACCCCCGAATCGGCGGCCCGACGGCCGCCATGTCGGCGCGCTCGCGGGCCGAGCAGGGCGAGCGGGGGGACCCCGAGCTGGAGCGGCTGAACCGGGAGTACGAGACCCGCTTCGGATTCCGCTTCGTCGTCTTCGTCAACCGGCGCTCCCAGGCGGAGATCGCCGGCGTGCTCCGGAAACGGCTGGGCCGGAGCCGGGAGGCCGAGATGGCGTCCGGGCTGCAGGCGATCGTGGACATCGCCGAGGACCGGCTGCTGGCATGAGGCGCCAGATGCGGTACGGCAAGGCCGAGGTCAGCTTCTACCGCAGCCACGCGACGCCGCTGGTGGTGCCCGCCATCCCCGAGTCCGCGTTCACCGGCCGCGACAACCTGCTCCTGGGCGGCCTGGTCACAATCGACGTCCACGGCTCCAACTTCCTGGCCGCGTACACCGACGGCGACAACTCGCACGTGGTCGCCACCGACACCATGAAGAACTTCGTCTACGCGATGGCGCTCGAATACCCGGGAGCGACCGCGGAGGGGCTGGCCGCCTTCCTCGGGCGACGCTTTCTGGCCGAGTACCCGTTGATGGAGCAGGGGGTAGGCATCCACTACCGGGAGCGGCCCTACACGACTCACAGCGAGCGGCTGCTGAGCGCCCGGGCCGGGGAGCACGGCTCGGTGGACCTGCTCCTCGATCGGGACGGCATCCGGGAGCTGGAGTCGGGCTGCCGCGACCTGCGCCTGGTCAAGCTGACCGGCAGCGCCTTCGCCGACTTCGCCCGCGACCGCTACACGACGCTCCCGGAGCGGGCCGACCGCCCCCTGCACATTTACCTCGACGTCTTCTGGAGGTACGCCGACCCGGAGGCCGCCGCCGGCGGCGGGGCCGACGGCTACGCCGCCCCGGAGCAGGTGTCCGATCACGTCCGGCACACCTTCGACGGCTTCGTCAGCCGGTCGATCCAGCACCTGGTGCACGAGATGGGGCAGCGGCTGCTGGACCGCTTCCCACAGCTCTCGCAGGTGCGCTTCGAGGCCCAGAACCGGCTCTGGGACACCTCGGCCGAGGCATCTGAGGGACCGGCCCGGGTTTTCAGCGATCCCAAGCCTGCGCACGGGTCGATCGGGCTGACGCTCACCCGGGGGTGAGCCGGCGCTGCCCGGGTCCTGCGTCCCATAGGCGGTGACAGCGCGATTCGCCCTATCCTATAGATCATCTCTATGTTGCTCGTCCACATCGAAGGCTTCCTCGAGGTGGCCCGGCTGGGCAGCGTGAGCCGCGCCTCCGTGGCTCTTCACGTCACCCAGCCCACGCTGACCGCCCGCCTCCACGGTCTGGAGCGCGACATCGGCGAGCGGCTCTTCACCCGGACCCGGCAGGGCATGCGCCTGACCGAGTCGGGCCAGGCGTTCCGGCCCCACGCCGAGCGGGCGGTGCGCGCGGTCAAGCAGGGCCGGCGGGCGATCGAGGAGGTCGGGTCCGCAACCGCCGGCCAGCTGCTGCTGGCCGCCGCCCCCGCGGTGAGCACGTACGTCCTCCCGGCCGTCCTGGAGCGGTTCGTCGAGCGCCACCCGCGGGTCGAGGTGGCGGTGCGCACGGGCCACTCGGAGCAGGTTCTGAAGATGGTGCTCCGCGACCAGGTCCAGGTCGGCCTGGGTCGGGCCATGCGCCATCCCGAGGTCGAGATGCAGCCGTTCCACGAGGAGGAACTGGTCCTGGTGGTGGCGCCCGGCCACCCCTTCGCGGGGGCCGAGGCGGTGTCCATGGCCGAGGTCGGCGGCGAGCAGTTGATCATGTTCGACCGCACCTCCAGCTACTACGAGATCACGCAGGCCGCCTTCCTGGCCTCGGGGGTGACGCTGCGCGGGTTGATGGAGCTGGACAACATCGAGGCCGCCAAGAAGATGGTCGAGCGCGGCCTGGGGGTGGCCCTGCTGCCGCGCACCGCGGTGGGCCGGGAGGTGGACGCCGGCGCCCTGGCCCTGGTCGGCCTGCGCGATGCCGCACCGATGCGCCGCAGCATCGTCGCCATGCGCCGGCGCGATGCCGGCGAACCGGCGGCCGTCGTCAGTGCCTTCCTGGAGCTGCTCACCCGGCCGCCGGCGGCGGAGCATTGACGGACGCGATGGCGGCCATCACACAATCCAATCCGGCAACCCGGTCACATCATCGAATCCTTTGCTAGTTTGATTGAGCTGAACAGGTCGCTTCGACAGTCGCTGGCTCGCGCGGATACCCGCCCGCGGACCGCACCCCGGGCGGCGCGGGGCCGCCGAATCCTGTTGCACCGGCCTGATGGCCAAGGAGAAGGTTGATGGAGCTTGTCCCGACCCCACTGCTGCCCGACGGATTCAAGGTGCCCGCCACCCGCTGGCAGCACCCCAGCCAGGTTCTGCGCAAGAAGATGACCGCGCAGCCGTACGTGTTCGGCCCCGGCATCTTCGACCCCCACGGCGCCGAGCTGGTCATGTACCACGGCTTTGACTCGGTCTACTTCAGCGGCTACTCGTTCGCCATCGGCCATCTCGGCACCACCGACATGGACCTCTACGCCAGCGTCGAGATCGCCGACGGCGCGCGCCGGATCGTGAGCGCCCTGCGCAAGTTCCAGCTCACGATGGCGGTCGGTGACCCCGACAAGGGCGACCCCCCGGTCCACCTGGAGATCCCGCCCGTGGTGGCGGACATGGATGTCGGCTACGGCAACGTGTTCAACGTGCAGCGCACGACCGAGCTGTACGTGAACGCGGGCCTGGCGGCGGCCCACATCGAGGACCAGGTGATGCCCAAGCGCTGCGGTCACATCGCCGGCAAGGCTCTGGTCCCGGCCGATGAGATGATCTCCAAGCTGAAGATGATGCGGGCGGTCGCCGACGACCTGGGCAACCGGGACTTCGTGATCGTGGCCCGCACCGACGGGGTCAGCGCGACCGAGGCACCGGAGTCGACGCGGGGCCTCGACCTGGCCATCGAGCGCGGCCTCCGCTACCTCGACTCCGGAGTGCCCGACCTGCTCTGGTGCGAGTTCCCGACCGCCGAGCGGGGGCCGACGGAGAAGTTTCACGAGGAGATCCGCAAGCGTTTTCCGGAGGCCCAGTTCGGGTTCAACTACTCGTCCTCCTTCAAGTGGATGAACGAGGCCGACCCGATGACGTGGGACCAGCTCGCCGCAATGGGTGTGAAGTTCATCTTCATCACCCTGGCCGCCCAGCACGCCATGGGCCACGGCATGAGCCAGATGCTGGAGGACCTGAAGGCCCGCCACCACCAGGGCTACATCGAACTGCAGCAGAAGGAGTGGGCCGCCAACGGCCCGGTGCCGACCCGGAGCCACCACCTCTTCTCGGGCGTCCCCTACCACCACCTGATGGGCGAGGCGCTCGGCAGCACCCGCTTCGGCAAGGCGGTGGACCAGGGCCTGGAGCACGCCAGGGTCGTCTGAGGGCTCAGCACCGAATCGTCCGGGGCGGCCGGCCGGCCCGGCCGCCTATTTTTGGTGAGTGAAGGCAGGAAGGCGATCGCCGGCCGAGGCTGATGCCGCGGCGCTGGAGGAGCTGTGGCGGCTGGGCGCCCGGCCCGAGGAGCCGATGCTGCTCGACAACTGGTTCCGCTGCCCGGGCGAGGCCCAGGCCCGGCGCCTGGCCAACCTCCTCCAGGTGGCCGGCCTGGCCCCCGAGCTGGCGCCTCCAGATGAGGAGGGCGAGCCATGGGAGGTGGCGGCGACGGTCGAGGTGCGGCCGGTGGCCGGCGCGGTGGCCGCGATGCGGGCCGACCTGGAGGCCGCCGCCCGCAGCGCGGGCGCAGAGTACGACGGCTGGGAGGCCGAGCCGCCCGGGTCGTTTTAGGCGATCCACCACCAACCGGGGACTCGGGCTGTGGCAACACGGCGCGGGACCCGATTGGGGTAGCTTGAGCGGGCTGTGGAACCCGTGACCCTGGAGGCTCTGAACCGGATCGGCGAGGGCCACCTCCCAGGCCTGCTCGGCATCGAGATCGTGGCCGCGGAGCCGGGCCTGATCCGGAGCCACCTGGCGCTGACGAAGCACCACCATGGCCCCCAACGGCTACCTCCACGCGGCCACCGTGGTCGCCCTCGCCGACACCTCCTGCGGCTACGCCTGCCGGCTGTCCCTGCCGGAGGGCAGCACCGGCTTCACCACGATCGAGCTGAAGACCAACTTCATAGGCACCGCGACCGAGGGCGCCATCGCCTGCGAGGGCCGGCTGGTCCACGGCGGCCGCTCGACCCAGATCTGGGACGCGACCGTCAGCAACGAGGCGGACGGGCGCCCTCTGGCCGTGTTCCGCTGCACTCAGCTGGTGCTCTGGCCCCGCCCCTGAGCCGTCACCAGAGGCGTCCGCCCCCGACCAGCACGTAGAGGATGGGGCCGATGCCCCAGACCGCGGTGACGATGATCCAGACCAGCTTCTGGACGCCGCTGAGATCGTTGCGCCCGAGCAGGTTGATCACGCAGAGCATCCAGGCCAGAGGATGCAGGATGACGGCCACCAGGATCTCCAGAAAGAGCTTCACCGGGGTGCCATCCGGAGCGCGCCGTCGAGGCGGATCGTCTCGCCGTTGAGCATCGGGTTCTCAATTATGGCCTGGGCGAGCAGACCGAACTCGCGCGGATCGCCGAGCCGGCGCGGATGGGGTATGGCGTCGCCCAGCGCCTGCCGGAAGCGCTCGTCGAGGCCGCCCAGTAGCGGCGTGTCGAAGGTGCCGGGCGCGATCGTGCAGACCCGGACCTGGGCGGCGGCGAGATCGCGGGCCGCGCAGATGGTCAGGCCCGCGATGCCGGCCTTGGAGGCGGCGTAGGCGGCCTGCCCGACCTGGCCCTCGAAGGCGGCGATCGACGCGGTGTTGACGATCACCCCTCGCTCCTCCTCCAGCGGCTCCAGGCCGGCCATCGCCGAGGCGGCGAGGCGGAGGACGTTGAACGTTCCGACCAGGTTGATGTCCACCACCCGCCGGAAGAGGTCGAGAGGAAACGGCCCGTCCCGGCCGACGATCCGGTGGCCGCTGCCGACCCCGGCGCAGTTGACGCAGATCCGGACCTCGCCGGCCGCCGCCACCGCCCGGGCGGCGTCGGCCTCGCTGGGCACGTCGCCGGCGACGAAACTGACGGCCGGGCCCGAGCGCCGGGCCACCTCCTCGCCGGCCGAGCCCGGCAGGTCGAACACGACCACCCGGGCCCCCGCCCCGGCCAGCATCTCAGTGGTGGCGAGCCCCAGGCCGGAGGCACCTCCCGTCACCAGCGCGCTGCTTCCGGCTATCCGCATCTCTCCACCTCAACTCAGACCGGCGGCGGGCTCAGGTAGCGGGCCGCCGTGACCCGGCCGCGGGCTTCTTCAAGGAGCCATGGCCCCGGCCGGATCGTAGCGGACGCCGCCGCCCACCAGCACGCCGGCCTCGACCAGGCCGGCCAGCACGCCCCAGATCACATCGGCGTGGCTGCAGAGAGCGCAGGGCTCCCCCGCCAGCTCGGCGAGCAGGCGCCGGGTGAGCGCGGGCGGAGCGCCCTCATCCAGCTCGGACACCGACTCGACGGTGATTCCGCGGGCCGCCGCCAGGGGAGCCACGGTCTGCACGCAGCGGGCCCGGGGGCTGGACAGGACCCGCTCCAGCGGTATGGCCTCCAGGCCGGCCACCAGCGCGGCCGCCTGGGCCAGGCCCTGCTCGTCGAGCCGCCTCTCGCCGGCCGCCGACCAGCTCGCGGCCCGGCCGTGGCGGACGAGGACGTGGGTCAGGCGGCCTGCCGCTGACGGGCGAAATTGGCCCCGACCAGGGCGGCGACGGCCAGCACGATGAGGACGATCGCGTGCTTGTAGTGGTGCGGTGCCACCGAGGTGCCGAAATTGACGGCCCCCACCCCGTAGAGCACGGCGAGGACCAGGAAGACGGCGGCGAGCACGCCCAGGCCGGCGACGAGGGGACGGTTCTGCATGGGCGTCAGGGTAGCAACCCGCCGCTGCGCATCGAGTCGAAACCCGCCGGAGCCGGCTCGGCACTCGCGGTATTGGGCGCAGCGGGGCGCAGCGCGCTAACCGCGGGGCGCGGGGTGGTACGCAGCACGCTCGATGTGGCCGCGCGCCGCATCCAGCTCCCAGAGGCCGGCCTTCTGGTGGCGGGCGGCGTCCGCTTCGCCGATGACGCCGAGCCGGACCAGCTCGGCCAGCACCTCGATGATCACGTCGCCATGCGTGCAGAGCACGAGGGCCCCCGAACCGGCCGACGCGGCGTAGCCGAGGCAGCCCTCAGCGCCCGCGCCCTCGACCAGGTCGGCCACCCCGTCCACCGCGAGGCCGAAGCCGGCCGCGAGCGGCTCGACGGTTTCGATGCAGCGGCGGTAGGGGCTGCTGAGCACGGCCGTGACCGGCCAGGCGGCGGCCACCGTGCTGGCCAGGGCGGCCGCCTGCCGGCGGCCCCTGGGGTCGAGCCGCCGCTCCCGGTCGTCGCCTCGCCAGGCCGCCCGGTCCCCGGCGCTGGCGTGGCGGAGCAGGAGCAGGGTCATTCCAGGCGCTGACCCGCGAGCAGCTGGCGGTCGTGCCGGTAGCTGAGCTGCTCGACGGCCTCGGGCACGGTCAGCCAGCGCATCTGGTCGACCTCGTCAGAGGGGGCGAAGCGGCCCTCCACCGGCTCCATCACCCAGTAGCAGGCGATCCGGTTCCGGCGCCGGCGGTCCACGTAGGCCGTGCAGCCCAGCGGGCGGAGCAGGCGGCAGTGGAGCCCGGTCTCCTCCAGGACCTCGCGCAGCGCCGCCGCCTCGGCCGTCTCGCCGGGATCGAGCTTGCCCTTGGGCAGCGTCCAGTCGTCGTAGCCGGGCCGGTGGATGACGGCCAGCTCCGCCATCCCCGCCGGGCCCGGGCGCACCACCACCCCGCCCGCGGAGCGGATCCGGTCGCCGACCTCGTGCACCTCGTAGATGCCGGGTTCGGGAGCGGCGCTCACGACCACCAGGCCCGGAGCCGGCGCCGGTCGAGGGCCTTCCAGGCCGCCGGCCACTCGTCTCGTGCGCGGTCCGCGGCCACCGTCTCGAGGGCCGCCAGCTGGCCGGCTGCGAACGCCCTCCGGCCGCTGCCCGCGTGCCGGCGCAACCAGTCCCGGGCGGTCACGCTGTCCTGGTGCTCGCCCAGCACCGTCTGCAGGCCGGCCGCCGCCTGGGCATAGAGCGCGGCGCCGGCGCCCGCCACCGGCACCGCCGCCTCGGCCGCGTAGCGGGCCCGCTTGGCCTGGATGCGGACCCCGTGCAGGTCCGCGTCCGGCGAATCGGGGCCCAGCCTGCGGACGCCGGCCCTGAGCGGCTTCCAGGCCGCTCGCGCCAGCGCCGGCAGCACCGAGGCGGCGGGATCGGCGGCCGCCTCGGTGACGGCCGGCTCCCGGGTGGCCATCACCAGCCGGTCGAGAAGGCGGAGGTAGCGCTCGGAGCGAATGGTCCGGCCCAGGCGGACGCGCCCTGCCTCGACCTCGGCGCGGAGGCCGGCCGAGATGGCGCCCACCGCTCGCCGATCGGCCTCCGGAAGGTCCGCGGCCCGCCCGGTCAGGCGCGCCAGCAGGACCTCGGCGTCGCGCACCGCGCCCAGCTCGGCGGCCAGCCAGCCCAGCTCGTCGCGAAGATCGGCCGCCCAGCCGCGGTCCAGGAGCGACCGGAACGTTCGCAGGTGGGAGCGCAGGCGCCGTGTGGCGACCCGCGCCTTGTGGACGTCGGTGGGGTCGCCTCCCTGGCGGAGGCCAGGGTCGTGGGCCAGGAGCCGGGCCACCGAGCCGGCCAGCGCCCGGCGCACGGCGTCGGCCGCGGTCGCGTGCGGGCCGAGGTCCGCGGCGTGCACCTCGGGCGCCGCCGAGGCGCCCGGGCCCATCGCCAGGAGGTGGTTGGGGGTGGGATCGGCCGTACTCGCTCCGGCACCGCGAAGCCGGTCCAGGAGCGCCTCCCGCAGCCATTCGGCACCCGGTTGGAGTGTGATCTCGACCTCCCGGAAGCGGGCCGCCACCCGGCGCCCGGAGAGCACCGACACCTCGTCGT
>JBBSHA010000032.1:0-12236 GCA_038253595.1 Candidatus Dormibacterales bacterium | reverse complement strand
GGTCCACGAGGGCATCGATCCGTTCCGGGGTCAGGTCCAGGTGGTACTCGTGGCGGTAGCGCATCATGGGCGCGAACTCGCAGGCCCCCAGGCACTCGACCTCCTCGACGCTGAACCGGCCGTCGGCGCTGACCTGGCCCAGCTCCGAGACCCCGATCCGGGACTTCAGGTGGTCGATGATCTCGCCGGCCCCGCGCATGGCGCAGGACAGGTTGGTGCACACGTAGAAATGGTTCGCGCCCACGGGCTGGAGGTGGAACAGCGAATAGAAGGTGGCCACCCCCTCCACGTAGCCGGGGTCGACCCGGAGCACGCCCGCCACCTCGGTCATCGCCTCGGCGGTGAGGTGACCGAGCTCCTCCTGGGCGATGTCCAGCGCCGGCATCACCGCGCTCCGGATCTCCGGGAAGCGGGCGGGCAGGGCCCGGATCTCCTCCAGTGCGTGCCCGGAAAGGGCCATCAGCGGTCGACGTCTCCGAGGACGGTGTCGGCGGTGCCGATGATGGCGATCAGGTCGGCGATCATCGAGCCCAGTGCCATCTGCTCCACCGCCTGTAGGTTCACGAACGAGGCCGAGCGAAACTTCACGCGCCGGGGCTTGTGGGTCCCGTCCGAGACCAGATACACCCCGTGCTCGCCGCGGGCCGACTCGACCGCCTGATAGACGTCTCCGGGAGGGGGCGAGTAGCCCTCGGTGAAGAGCTTGAAATGATGGATGACCGCCTCCATCGACGTTTCCAGCTCCTCGCGTGGGGGCGGCATCATCTTGCGGTCGTCGAGGTTGACCGGGCCGCCCGGCATCCCGTCGACCGCCTGCCGAATGATCCGCACCGACTCCCGCATCTCCTGGATGCGGAGCTGATAGCGGCCGTAGCAGTCGCCGAGCTCGCTGGTGGCGACCTCGAACTGGAACTGGTCGTAGGCCGAGTAGGGCCGGTCCCTACGCAGGTCCCAGGAGATTCCCGACCCCCGCAGCATCGGCCCGGTGGCGCCGAGCGCGATGGCGTCGTCGCCACTCAGCATCCCGATCCCCTGCATCCGGGAGATGAAGATCGGGTTCTTGGTGAGCAGGTCCTCGTACTCGTCGATGTGGCCGGGCATGGCCTGCACGAACCCCTCCAGCAGCTCCCAGAAGCGGGGGGTGGCGTCCGCCATCACCCCGCCGGGTCGGATGTAGGAGGTGTGCATCCGGTAGCCCGAGATCTCCTCGTTCAGGCCCAGGATCTGGTCCCGCTCGCGCAGGCAGTACATGAACATGCTCATCGCTCCCAGCTCGATCGAGCTGGTGCCCAGCCAGACCAGGTGCGAGCTGAGCCGGTTCAGCTCGCACATGATCACTCGCAGCCACTCCGCCCGGGGCGGGGCCTGGACCCCCATCAGCCGCTCCACCGCCAGCGCGTAGGCGAGGTTGTTGGAGAGGGGGGAGAGGTAGTCGTGGCGGTCGGTCACCACCACCACCTGCTGCCAGCGCAGAGCCTCGGCCTGCTTCTCGATCCCCGTGTGCAGGTACCCGATCACCGGCTTGACCCGGCGGATGGTCTCGCCGTCGAGGTCGACCACCAGCCGGAGCACGCCGTGGGTGCTGGGGTGCTGGGGCCCGAAGTTGACGGTGAGGATCTCGCCCGCCAGGCCCACGTGCTCGCCCAGCTCGCCCCCCCGGGTGATGGTCACGCCCGACTGGGCCTGGCGCTTCTCGATCGTGGCGTCCGTCATCCGCTCATGCCTCGCTGGGGGCCGTCTGCCACAGCTCGTGATCCTCGGAGAAGTCGACCGGCTCGCCGCCGACCGGGAAGTCGCGGCGCAGCGGGTGGCCCTCCCAGTCGTCGGGAAGCAGGATCCGGGTCAGCTCGGGATGGCCGTCGAAAACGATTCCGAACAGGTCCCACGTCTCCCGCTCGTCCCAGTTGGCCGGCTTGAAGATCCGGTGGGCGCTGGGCACCCGTGCGTCCGACTCGGGCACGGGAACCCGCACCCGCAGCTGGTGCCCGCTGGCCAGGTTGCGCAGCTGGTAGACGACCTCGAAGCGCTCCGCCGGCGGCTGCACGGTCGGGGTGGCCAGGTGGTCCACGGCCGTGAGGAAGCAGAGCGAGCGGTAGCCCCGTTCCTGGAGGTGGGTGAGCGCTGCCAGGATGCCCTCCCGAGGGACCCGGATCCAGTCGTCGCCGGCGCTGACGCCCCGCTCGAGGACGCCGCCCGGGATCTCCAGGCTGCTCATATCCGAGGCCTGATCCCCTGCGCCTTGATCTTCTCCTGGAGGATCATCAGGCCGTTGATCAGGTCCTCGGGGCGGGGCGGGCAGCCGGGCACGTAGACGTCCACGGGCACGATCTTGTCGACGCCCTGGACGATCGCGTAGTTGTTGAACACCCCCCCGGTGGAGGCGCAGGCCCCCATCGAGATCACCCATTTCGGCTCCGGCATCTGGTCGTAGATCTGGCGCAGCACGGGGGCCATCTTCTGGGCGACGCGACCGGCCACGATCATCAGGTCGGACTGCCGCGGCGAGGCCCGGAAGGCCTCGGAGCCGAAGCGGCCGATGTCGAGGTTGGGCCCGGCCACGTGCATCATCTCGATCGCGCAGCAGGCGAGGCCGAACTGCGCCGGCCACACCGAGTTGGCCCGGCCCCAGCCCACGATCCGGCCGATGGTGGTGGTCAGCACGTTCTCGCCCAGCGCCTCGTGGAGCTGCTCTACTCCCACTCGAAGCCACCCTTCTTCCAGATGTGGGCGAGCGCGACCAGCAGGATGAACATGAAGACGAACATCTCGATCACGCCGTACCAGCGCAGCTGGTGGAGGATCACCGCCCAGGGGTAGAAGAAAACGGCCTCGACGTCGAAGATGATGAACAGCATCGCCGTCAGGTAGAAGCGGACCGACATCCTGCCGCGGGCGGGCGAGGTCGGCACGATGCCCGACTCGTAGGGCCGCAGCTTGCTCCGGTAGGGCTTGCTCGGCGGGGCGATGAACGACAGCGCGATGATCACTCCCACCACGCCGACGACGATCACCGTGTAGATGATCAGCGGCACGTAGTTGGTGAGCAACAGACCTCCGAGCGAACCAGGACGATTGGGGAGCGTCACCAATTCTAGAGAAGCCCGAGTTGGTGCCGTTGCCACCACACCTCGCATCCCCGGGAGCGGCCTGAACCTAGACTCGGGACGTGGTCATCGCCTGGCTCTACCGGACCGCGCCCCGTCTGGCCCTCGGCCTCAACCTGGTGGCGATGCTGCTGGTGGCCGCCGCCGCGGCCGCCGTCGCCACCCATCCCCGCGGCTCCACGACCTGGCTGGTGGCCGCCTTCCTGGCTGTCTTCGAGGTCTCCCTGGCGGCGTCGGCGTGGGTCGGCTTCCGCTACCGGGGGCGCCCGGGCGGGAGGCCGGGCGGTTAGAGCGGGGCCGGGTCGGGGTCGCGGTCCGTGCGCCGGTGGCCGATCACGGTGCCCTGGCTGAGGGTGGCGTCCACCGGGCAGTACCGGTTGCAGGCTTGGTCCAGGGCCATGTCGACCTTCTCGGCGTCCGGGCTGAACCCCTCCTCCCACTCGATCACGAAGTTGATGTCGATCTTGGTGAAGGCCTTCGGCCACTCCCCGGCCGACTCCCCCTCGACCTCGACGGCGAGGCTGCGGTAGGCCTGCCGCTGCTTCTTCAACAGCAGCACCGCGTTGACCCCGGTGCAGGCGCCGAGTGCGCCCAGCAGCATCTCGGTCGGCCGCATCCCCGCGTCGTCGCTGAGCGGCGCGGGCTCGTCGGCATCCGCTGTGTGGCCGGAGCCGGACTCGATCCGGAAGCGGGTCCTGTGGCCCGACCAGCGCGCGGTCGCTTTGGTCATGGCCGAATAGTAGGCTTGCCCCGTGGGTGAGGACGTCCGCGAGCGCTTCGCGGCGGTGGCCGCCAACTACGCCACCTCCTTCTTTCACGCCGACCCGGACCGGTGGGACGAGATCGTGGCCCTCTGCCAGCCGCGGCCCGGCGAGGTGGCGCTGGACGTCGCCACCGGCACCGGCAACAGCGCGTTTGCCCTCGCCCCGCACCTGGCGGCGATGGTCGGCCTCGATTTGACCCCGGAGATGCTGGCCGAGGCCGCCCGGCTGGCGGCCGAACGCTCGCCGGCCAACCTGGCCTGGGTCCGCGGCGACGCCGGCGAACTGCCCTTCCGGGATGGCGCCTTCGACCTCTACGTGGCGAGGGCGGCGCCCCACCACTTTAGCGAACTGCCAGGCGCCCTCCGGGAAGCCCACCGCGTGCTCCGCCCCGGCGGCCGGGCGTGCTTCATCGACTGCTCACCGCCGGCCGCGGCGCGCGAGGTGCTGCACGCCGTCGAGGTGGGCCGCGATCCGTCCCACAGCCGGAGCCGGACCCTGGAGGAGTGGTCCGGCCTGCTCGAGGAGGCCGGCTTCGTGATCGAGACGGCCGAGCGCCGGGAGCTGGACTGGGACTTCGAATCCTGGATGGACAACATGGGGGTGGCCGCCCCGGAGCGGGCCGGGCTGGCCGGCCAGGTCGAGGCGGCGACGGGCCGTGCTCTCCAGGAGCTGCGCCCGGAACGCCGCGACGGCCGGCTCTGGCATGCCTACTGGCACGCCCTGATCCGGGCCCGCCGGCCCTGGTAGGCCGGGGTCCCCTGGCCGAGGGGGAGGAGGTCCTGCTCCACGACAAGGCCGGGCGCCGCTACCGCCTTCGCCTGCGGGCCGGCGCCACCCACTCGCTGCACTCGGGTGCGCTGGCCCACGACGACCTCATCGGCCAGCCCGACGGGAGCCTGGTCAGCACCCGGATGGGTGGCCGCCTGCTGGCGCTGCGCGCCACCTTCGCCGAGCAGGTGATCGAGCGCAAACGGCGCGCCCAACCGATCTACCCCAAGGACCTGGCGGCCATCATGATGGGCGCCGACCTCCGTCCCGGGAGCACGGTGGTCGAGGCCGGCACCGGCACCGGCGCCCTGACCCTGGCCGCGCTCTGGGCGGTCGGCGCCGAGGGCCGGGTGACCTCGTACGAGGCCCGCGAGGAGTTCAGCGAGCTGGCCCGGCAGGGGATCGAGGAGAGCCTCGGCGAGCTGCCCGCCAACCTGGTCCTGAAGGTGGGGGACGTCTACCTCGGTATCGACGAGCGCGACGTGGACCGGGTCCTGCTCGACCTGCCCGAGCCCTGGCAGGCGGCGCCCCACGCGGCAGCGGCTCTCCGCCCGGGTGGGATCCTGTTCGCCCACTGCCCCAACATCAGCCAGGCCCAGCGCTTCTTCGACAGCCTGCGCGAGATCGGCGGATTCGGCCTGCTGGAGGTGGTCGAACTGTTGGAGCGGGGCTGGACGGTGCGCGGGCGCAGCCTGCGACCGGCCCACCGCATGGTGGCCCACACCGGGTTCCTCTGCTTCGCCCGCCGGATCGCCGGCACCGCCGTGTTCGAGACCGAGGGCGAGGGCTTCGGCCCCGGCCGCTGAGCCGCTGGGCGGTCTCCGGTGAGCGGGGCTGCTTAGCTGATGATCAGCTGGGCAGGAGGTGGCGGACCTCCTCTCGCTCCTGGCTCAGCTCCTCGGTCGTGCGGGCAATCCGGGCTCTCGCCTCCGCGTCCAGGTCGATCCCGCCGGCGACCTTCCAGTTGGTCCCGGCGGAGGCGACCGGGAACCCGAACTGGAGGCCCTCCGGGATGTCGTACTCGCCGCGGCTGACCACGCCGACGCTGGTCCAGTCGCCGTCGGGGGTGCCGGTGCGCAGGCTCTGGACGCAGTCGAGGGCGGCGTTGGCGGCCGACGCGGCCGAGGAGAGCCCGCGGGCCTTGATCACGGCCGCCCCCCGCTGCTGCACGGTGGTCACGAACTCGCCCAGCAGCCAGGCCGGGTCGGCGATCACCTCGGACGCGGGCCGGCCCCCGATCCGGGCGTTTCGGGCGTCGGGAAACTGGGTCGCCGAATGGTTGCCCCAGACCGCCAGGTTGGTCACGGCGCCGGGGCCGGTGCCGGCCCGCTCCGCGAGCAGGCTGCGGGCCCGGTTCTCGTCCAGCCGCATCATCGCGAACCAGCGCTCGGCTGGGATGTCGGGCGCGTTGCTGCGCGCGATCAGGCAGTTGGTGTTGGCGGGATTGCCCACCACCAGGACCCGGACGTCGGCGGCCGCCGCCTCGTTGATTGCCCGGCCCTGGGCGGAGAAGATGCCGGCGTTGGCGCTCAGGAGGTCACCCCGCTCCATGCCCTCCCGGCGGGGCATGGCGCCCACCAGCAGCCCCCAGGAGATGCCGTCGAAGGCCTCCGCGGTCTGGCTGGTGGCGACCACGTCTGTCAGCAGCGGGAACGCGCAGTCCTGCAGTTCCATGACGACGCCCTCCAGCGACTTGAGGGCAGCCTCGACCTCCAGCAGGCGGAGCACGACGGGCTGGTCGGGGCCTAGGAGCTGGCCGGACGCGATCCGGAACAGCAGCTGGTAGCCGATCTGGCCGGCGGCGCCGGTCACCGCGACGTGGACCGGCGGGTGGTTGTTCTCTAGCACCGATGAGCCTCCCGACAAGTTCGATTCCGGGCCCGGGAGCGCCGGACGAGCAGCCTTAAGTCTAGAGCCGAGGGCGAGGGCGCGAGCCGCCCCGAGCGGCCCACCTATCCTTCTGGGTGATGGCGCAGGTCAGGAACGCCTACCCCTTCACCGCGATCGTCGGCCAGGAGCGGATGAAGCTAGCCCTGGCGCTCAACGCCGTCCACCCCGCGATCGGGGGCGTGCTGATCCGGGGCGAGCGTGGGACCGGCAAGTCGACCGCGGTTCGCGGCCTCGCCCGCCTCCTGCCCGAGCAGCGGGTGGTCATGGGCTGCCACTTCGGATGCGACCCGGGCGACCCGGGTCGCCTCTGCGTCGACTGCCGCGACCGGCTGGCCGGAGACGAGAGCCCGCTCCCGACCACCACCCGCCGGATGCGCGTGGTGGAGCTGCCCATCAACGCCTCCGAGGACCGGGTGGTGGGGACAATCGACCTCGAGGCGGCGCTCCGCCACGGCTCCCGGCGCTTCGAGCCGGGGGTGCTCGCGGAGGCCCACCGCAACATCCTCTACGTGGACGAGGTCAACCTCCTCGACGACCACATCGTCGACGTCCTGCTCGACGCCGCGGCCATGGGGGTGAACCTGGTGGAGCGCGAGGGCGTGTCGGTGGCCCACCCCAGCCGCTTCATCCTGGTCGGCACCATGAACCCGGAGGAGGGCGAGCTACGGCCCCAGCTCCTCGATCGCTTCGGCCTCTGCGTCGACGTGGAGGGCATCCGCGACCCCGATCAGAGGGTGGAGATCGCGGAGCGGGACGCCGGCTTCCGCGCCGGCGACCCGGCGTTCAGCAGCCGGTTCCTGGGATCCGACCAGGCCCTGGCCGCAGCCCTGGAGCAGGCCATCACCGACTTCTCCGGGGTGACCCTGACGGCCGGTCACGCCCGTCTGATCTCGTCGATCTGCGTCGAGGCCGGGGTTCAGGGCCACCGTGGCGATGTCGTGACCGGGCGCACCGCACGAGCCCTGGCGGCTTACCGGGACCACGCCTCGCCGACGCGCGACGACGTCTACGACGCCGCCGAGCTGGCGCTCGCCCACCGGGCCCGGGGACCGATCCGGCGCGACCGCGACGAGCAGCCGGAGAGCGAGCCGTCAGAGCCCGGCGAGAGTGGCGAGGAGCGGGCCGAGGGGGCGGAATCGGCCGAGGGCGCCGGCACCGAGAGCGGCGAGCAGGCCGAGGCCGAGCCGGGCGCCGGGGAGTCGGACTCCGGCGGCCAGTCGGCGGTTGCGGACGAGGGCACGGCCAGCGGCGGCGCCGGCGGCAGCGAGGCGGCGGCCGGTGCCGAGGAGCTGTTCCCGGTCAAGAAGATCGACCTGCCGCGCAAGCGCTCGCCGCGCCAGCAGACCGGCAAGCGGGCAGCCAGCATGTCCCGCGACCGCCGCGGCCGCTACGTGCGGGCCCAGACCCAGGAGAAGGTGACCGACCTTGCGATCGACGCCACCGTGCGGGCGGCGGCGCCCCACCAGGTCCGCCGGGGCCGGGCCGGCGGCGACCCCATGCGCCTGGAGCGGCGCGACCTCCACCAGAAGGTGCGCGAGCACAAGGTCGGCAACCTGATCGTGTTCGTGGTGGACGCCTCCGCCTCGATGGACGCCGAGCAGCGGATGGCCGCCACCAAGGGCGCCATCCTCTCGCTCCTCCAGGACGCCTACGTGCGTCGCGACCGGGTGGCGGTGGTGATCTTCAAGAACCGCTCGGCCGAGGTCGTGCTCCGGCCCACCTCCAGCGTGCAGCTGGCGCAGCGGCGGCTGGAGCGGATGTCGGTGGGGGGGACCACGCCGCTCACCCATGGCCTGATGGCCGGCTACAAGGTGATCCGGACCGAGCTGATGCGCGACCCCTCGACCCGACCCCTGCTGGTGCTGATCTCGGACGGCCGCGGCAATATCTCGATGTTCAAGGAGGAGCCGCTGGTGGAGGCGCAGAAGCTGGCCGCCCTCATCAACTCGGAGAAGATCGAGTGCCTGGTGATCGATTCGGCCCGCGACTTCAGCCACCTGCCGTCGGTCCAGCACCTGGCCCGGGTGGCGCCGATGTACCAGACCTACGCGATCAACGCCTGCGCCGACCTGGCGGAACGGATGGGCGCCCAGTACTACGGGCTGTACGACCTCAGCCGCGACGAGATCGCCTCCGTGGTGGCGACCCAACTCGCCCGCAAGCGCTGACCGTCCCCCGAGCCGGGTGGCTTGCTCAGCGGGGTTTCTAAGCCACCCGGAAGCAGGCGACCGGGTCCCCCACCGGTTGGGGGCCGGGATAGACGATCACGGTGGTGCCCGGCGGGAGTCCGCCCGCCCCCACCACCGACACCCCGCTCGCGCTCCCGGCCGGTCCTGGGGTAAGCGGCACCAGGGCGAGCAGGTGGGTGGTGGTCGACCCGCTGCAGCCGAGATGGACGTGGGTGGCGTGGCTGCCCGGGGCGAGGCCGGTGGCGGTGACGGCGAAGACCAGCACTCCCGGGCGCCGGGTGAGGCCGACCTGGAGCGCGATGGTCGGGGCGCGTGCGGGGGCGACCGCGGCTGCCGGGACGGCCGGCAGCGGGGGCAGCGCGGCCGACGCCGGCGCCGGCGCGATGAGAGCGGGGGGCGGGGTGGAGGGGACGGTCTCCGGAGCGGCTGGGGGCGGCACCAGGCTGGGCGGATTCTCGGTCGGCGGTGCCGGGTCGGCGGCGACCGCGACAGGCTCCGTGGCAGGCGGCTGCGGGGCACCGAGCGGCGGCGCCGGGATGCGGGCCTGGGCGCCGACGCCGCAGGCGGCGGCCAGGAGGAGGGCGGCAAGCGCAGCGGCCAACCGGATCATGTCCGGGGATACCGGCCCGGGATACGCCAACCCGACTGGGCTCCGGCCCGTCGCCTCGGTAGACTCTCCCGGCGTGGCCATAGACCGCTATTCGTTTCCGTTCACGGCGATCGTCGGCCAGGAGCGGATGAAGCTGGCCCTCGTCCTCAACGCCATCAACCCCGCGATCGGGGGTGTGCTGATCCGGGGCGAGAAGGGCACCGCCAAGTCCACCGCGGTGCGGGCGCTGGCCCGGCTGCTGCCGGAGCAGGAGGTGGTGGCGGGCTGCCGGTTCGGCTGCCATCCGCGGGACCTGGAGACGCTGTGCACAGAGTGCCGGGACCGGATCTCGAGGGGCGAGAACCCGCTCCCCTCCACGACGCGGCGGATGCGGGTGGTGGAGCTTCCGATCAACGCCTCCGAGGACCGGGTCGTGGGCACGATCGATCTGGAGGCGGCGCTCAAGGAGGGCACCCGCCGTTTCGAGCCGGGCGTTCTCGCCGAGGCCAACCGCAACATCCTCTACGTCGACGAGGTCAACCTGCTCGACGACCACATCGTCGATGTGTTGCTCGACGCCGCCGCCATGGGCATCAACGTGGTCGAGCGCGAGGGGGTCTCGGTCATGCACCCGGCCCGATTCATCCTGGTCGGCACCATGAACCCCGAGGAGGGTGAGCTGCGCCCCCAGTTGCTGGATCGCTTCGGCCTCTGCGTGGACGTCGAGGGCATCCGCGATCTCGACCTGCGGGTCGCCATCGTCGAGCAGCGGGCCGGCTGGGAGGACGACCCGGGCGCCTTCTACGAGCGCCATCGCGACGCCGAGGCCGCCATCCACGACCGCATGTCAGAGGGCATCGCCACCTTTCCCGAGGTCGACCTGCCGCGGCCGATCCTGAGGCTGATCGCCCAGCTCAGCATCGCCCTCGAGGTCGACGGCCACCGCTCGGACCTGGTCTGCGCCCGCGCCGCCCAGGCCAAGGCCGCCTACGACAGCGCCGCCCAGGTCGCGGTCGCCCACGTCACCGAGGTGGCGGAGATGGTGTACAGCCACCGCCTGCGCTCGGTTCCCTTCGGCAAGGGTGGCCCCAACCTCGCCGAGGTGATCAGCCGGATCGTCGGCCAGGCTTCGTAAAGACCGCCGCCTCCGCGCTGTCCGGCTTGACCCAAGGCCGGCCGCGAAGCCCGCATACATGAAAAAAGGGCCGGTCCGAAGACCGGCCCCTGTGGCGGGGAGGGAGGGTCTAGTAGGAGCGGCGGCTGCCGGCGCGGCCGCGGGTCACCAGGCGGAGCAGGAAGAGCAGGATCACCGCACCGATGAAGGCGACGATCACCGAGCCGATCAGCCCCAGGCCGACGCTGATGCCGAGGGCGCTGAACAGGAAGCCACCGATGAAGGCGCCGATCACGCCGACCACCAGGTCGACCACGAGGCCCATGCCGTGGCCTTCCACGACCTTGCCGGCCAGGAAGCCGGCGATCAATCCAACGATCAGGAACAGGATGATGTTCATGCCTTTTCGATCACTCCTCATGCATTAAACAGGATAGCGTCGATATCACTATCTCAAAAACGGGGCGCGCCGTCAAGGGGTCTGGCGCCGCGTCTCCGGGCACGCCCGGGCTGCCGGGGCCGGCGCCGCATCGAGCTTGAGCGGTGGCGTGGCCAGGAAATGGCTAACCTAGCCTGGGTATGGCGCAGGCGGTGAGAGAGACGGGAGCGGAGGCGGTTCGCTGGGACCTGGGCGAGCTGTTCAGCTCGCCGCAGGACCCAGCCATCGAGAGCAACCTGGCGGAGGCGCTGGAGTTCGCAGTCGCGTTCGAGAAGACGTACCGGGGCCGCCTCGGGGAGATGGAGCCGGCCCACTTCGTGGCCATGATGGAGGAGCTCGAACGCCATCATCTGAGGTCCGCCAAGCCGGCCGTGTACGCCCACCTGCTGCACACTCAGGACACCAAGGACCACGGGGCCGGCCGCCTCATCGCCCGCACCCGGGAGGCCGGCGCGGAGCGGGGCAAGCACCTGGTCTTCTTCGGCCTGGAGATGGCCCAGATGACCGACGAGCAGGTGGCCCGGCTCTACGCCGACCCCACCGCCGTCCGCTACCGGCACACGATCGAGCAGGAGCGCCGCTACCGGACCCACCAGCTGAGCGAGGTCGAGGAACGGCTGCTGACCGAGATCAGCCCGACCGGGACCGGCGCCTGGACCCGGCTCTTCGAGGAGCTCTGCTCGGCGATCACGGTCGAACTGGATGCCGAGCAGGTCCCCCTCAGCAGCGCCCTGGCCCAGCTCCGGGAGGCCGACCGCGGGGTTCGCGAGAGGGCGAGCCACGCGGTCAGCACCGCCCTGGAGAAGGATGTGCGGTCGCGCGCCTACATCTTCAACGTGGTCCTCCAGGACAAGGCGATCGGCGACCGCCTGCGCGGCTATCCGAGCTGGATCAGCGCCCGCAACCTGGCCAACGAGACTTCCGACGCCGCGGTCGAGGCCCTGGTCGATGCCGTGTCGAAGCGCTTCGGCATCGTCGCCCGCTACTACCGGGCCAAGGGACGCCTGCTCGGCCTGGAGCGCCTCCACGAGTGGGACCGCTACGCCCCGATCGAGGAGGCGACCCGCCACATCAGCTGGGCCGAAGCCCGGGCCATGGTCAGCTCCTCCTATCACCGCTTCTCGCCGCGGGCGGGCGCGCTGGTCGACGACTTCTTCGAGCGGGGCTGGATCGACGCCCCGGTGGTCGCCAACAAAGAGGGCGGGGCCTACTGCGCTTTCGCCACCCCCGACCTCCACCCCTACGTGATGCTGAACTTCACCGGCCAGCTCAACGACGCCCTGACCCTCGCCCACGAGCTGGGTCACGGGCTCCACGACGTGCTCTCCGGGAAGGCCAACCACCTCTTCGACTACCACCCGCCCCTGACCCTGGCCGAG
>JBBSHA010000031.1:0-12486 GCA_038253595.1 Candidatus Dormibacterales bacterium | reverse complement strand
CGGCGACACCGCCGGCATGACCGAGGCGGCCACCATCTTCATGTTCGAGTGCACCGATGAGCCCGGCGGCTGCCACATCATCGAGAGCGACTACATCGAGGAGGTGGTGGATCCGGACAGCGGGCGCCCGGCGGACTTCGGCAGCCCGGGCGTCCGGGTGATGACCAGCCTGGGCCGCGAGGGGATCCAGGTGTTCCGCTACTGGACCAACGACGTGGTGATCCGGAGACGGGCCGCCGACTGCACCTGCGGGCGCACCTGGGACTGGTACGAGGGCGGCATCCGCGGCCGCCACGACGACATGCGCAAGATCCGGGGGGTCTTCTTCATGCCGGTGATGATCGAGGACGTGGTCCGCGGCTTTCCCGAGGTGGACGAGTTCCAGACCGCCCTCCGAACGATCGCCGAGCTGGACACGCTGGTGGTCCAGATCGAGCCCCGGGCCGACGTCCCCGTCGCCCGCCACGCCGCCCTGGGCGAGGAGCTGCGGGCCGAGATCAAGCGCCAAGTCTCGCTCAGCCCGGTGGTCGAGATCGCGCCCGCCGGCTCGCTGCCGCGCTTCGAGCTGAAGGCCAGGAGGTTCACCGATGAACGAAAGATCACGGCTGACGCCTGAGGACGAGCGCCGGCTGCGGCGAACCTATGAGGACCTGAAGCGGCTCACCCTCTGCGAGGTGCCCTCCGTACGGGCTGCGGCGGTGGCCGCACTGGCCCAGATCCACACCGCGGTGAACGGCCAGGGGATGGAGTACGACCTCTACACCTCGACGCTGCTCGCCCCCCAGCCCTGAGCCCCGACCCCGCGCCCGCCAGGCGACCCCCGAGGCCGGCGGTGGGTCCCGTTCCGGAACCGTCCGCGCCCCGTGCCGGCCTCCCCGGCGAGGAGACGCCGCCCCACCTCCAGCCGGGCCCGTGGTGGCGGCAGCCCCCCTTCTGGCGCGAGGGCCGGTGGGCCCGCGAGTACGTCCAGCTCCGCCGCCATCCACTGTTCGCCGGGCGCGATGTGCCCGACGGCAGGGGCCGGCCGGTGCTCCTTGTCCCCGGCTTCCTGGCCGGCGACGCCTCGCTGGCTGTGATGCAGAACTGGCTCGAGCGCACGGGCTATCACGCCGAGCTGTCCGGCATCGCCTTCAACGTGCGCTACTCGGAGGTCGTCGTCCGCCGGCTCACCATGCGGCTGGTCGACGTCTACGCCTGGCTCGGGCGGCGGGTGATCCTGATCGGTCACAGCCGCGGCGGGCTGTTGGCCAAGGTCCTCTCCCACCGCCATCCCGAGATGGTGGAACGGGTGGTGACGCTGGGCTCACCCCTTCGCGACCCCTACGACGTCCATCCCCTGACCCTGGCCGGTGTGCGCCTCGCCCACGCCTTCAACTTCGTCCGCTACGGGCGCACCGGCGCCATCGAGCGCCGCTTCCTGCGCGACCTGGAGGCGCCGGTCCGCGTCCCCACCACCTCGGTCTACTCGAAAACGGACGGCATCGTGCGCTGGGAGGCCTGCGTGCGGCCCGACCTGGACAACCGGGAGGTCCGCGGCAGCCACGTCGGGCTGGGGGTCAACCTCGAGGTCTACGAGCACCTCGTGCGGCTGCTGCCCGCCGCGGGGCGGCGGCCCGCGCCCCCGCGCTAGCGGCCGCAGGAACGCCGGCCGCCCGGCTGCCGTTGCCCGCGGCCGCCGCCGGGCGCCGCTCGGGCGCGGCCTGGAGGCGGCGGGCAAGCGCCTGATACTCACCGGCGGCGCGGCCCAGGTGGCGGGCCAGGCGGTCGAGGCCGGTCACCAGGTCGCGGTCGGCGTTGAGGCCGAAGTGGATGCTGCCGTTGTAGGAGAAGAGGGCCAGGTTCAGCCCCAACGAGTGGTAGACCGGCACCAGGGGCCAGACCTCCAGCATCTCCGCCCCGCCCGTGTAGAAGGGGATCTGGGGCCCGGGCACGTTGGTGACGACCATGTTGACCACGGAGTGAACCTGGGTCCGGCGCTCGGAGGCGAGCCGGGCCCCCAGCGCGTGCAGGGTGGCCGGCGCCCAGCCGGTCAGCGCGGAGATGCTGTGGGCGGCCATAGCCTGGCGCGACCGCTTGAGGTCGCCGGTGGCGGCGCTGACCCGCGCCAGGCGGGTGAGCGGCGGCATCGCGCTCAGGGGCAGCTCGACCACCATCCCGCTGACCAGGTTGCCGAGCGCGTACCGCCGGCTGTCGTCGCGCACGCTGACCGGGCAGAACACGCGCATCGCGGCCGGCACCTCCTCGTCGCGCTCCAGCAGCCAGCGCCGCATGGCCTCGGCGACCAGGGCCAGGATCACGTCGTTGACGGTGCCCCCGAAGGCGTCCTTGACTTCCTTGACCATGGCCAGCGGCAGGGCCAGGTGGTGGACCCGCCGGTGAGCGCCGATCATGCGATTGAAGAACAGCTGGCGGCCGGGCCTGAGGAACGAGAGCGCCAGCGAGGCGGCGCCCGCCCAGGGGCCGGCCAGCGCCGCCTCCCCGGCCTGGCGGAGCAGGGCCGGGACCCGGACCGGCATCCGGAGCGGGTTGAGGGCGGCCAGCCGGGCCACCCCGGGCCCCGGGCTGAGCGTGCGCACCATGTCCAGCGCCAGCGTGCGCCCGTCCGGCTCGGGGCGGGGACGCCAGCGGCGGGGGGGCGGGGGCACCGGCGGGCCGGCGTCGATATCGAAGAGCAGCGTCCCGATGTCCAAGCTGGCGATGCCGTCCACCATCGCGTGGTGGACCTTGCTGATCAGCGCCACCCGGCCCTCGGTCAGGCCCTCGACCACGTACATCTCCCACAGCGGCTTGGACGTGTCGAGCGGCCGGGCCATGACCCGGGCCGTGTACTCGCGGAGGGCGGCGTCGTCGCCGGGGCGGGGCAGTGCCGAGCGCCGGACGTGGTAGCTGAGGTCGAAGTCGGGATCGTCGACCCAGACCGGGTGGCCGACGTTGAAGGGTCGAAAGCGCACCCTCTGCCGGTAGCGCGGGACCAGGTGGAGGCGCTCCTGGAGCGTCTCCACGATCCCCAGCGGGCCGCGCCCGCCGTTCGCCGCCCGGCCCTCGAAGACGTAGACCCCGCCGATGTGGAGCGGGGCCTCGGGACGCTCCGCGTAGAGGAAGAAGCTGTCCATCGCGGTCAGCTCCTCGTAGAAGGTCGGGGTGGCCATGCCATGAACAGTAGCGCGAGCCGAGAGCGGGCTGCGCAGCCCGCCGCCGGGCCGCGCGAAAGCGTCGTGCGCCGCCTCCGCGCGGTGCGTTCGGCGGCCAGGTGCACCAGTTTCGGCCGGCCGCAGGCGGCCTCGAAGGTCAGCCCAGGTGCCGGCGGAGGGCGGCGTTGAAGGCGGCCGGGTTCTCCTCGTTGGCGAGGTGGCCGGTGCCCGCCAGCACCTCCAGCCGGGCGCCCGGGATCAGCGCCGCCAGCTCCGCGGAGAGAGCCGGCGGGGTGACGGTGTCCAGCTCGCCGACCAGCACCAGGGTGGGCACCCGCACGTTCGGCGCCACCCCGCGCATGTCGGTCGCCCAGAGCACCTGGTTGGAGCGCCGGTAGCAGGCGGGATCCTTGCCGGCCATGGCCGCGACCGCGCGCTCCACAAGGTCCGGGGCGGCGGTCGGGCCGAGGACGGCGGGCATCCGCTGCCGCGCCAGCACGGGGAGCGAGGTGGCGTCGATGGCGGCCAGGCGGGCGTCCAGGCCCGCCGCGGCCGCCGGGTGATGGGCCCAGCCGGCGGCGAGGACCAGGCTCCGCACCAGGTCCGGTCGGTCGGCCCAGAGCTGGAGGCCGATCAGCGCCCCCATCGACAGCCCGCAGACGTGGGCGGGTCCCGCCCACAGCTCCTCGATCAGCTCCGCCACGTCGGCGGCGAAGGTCGCCATCGAGATGCTGCCCGCGGCGGCGCGGGAGCCGCCGTGGCCGCGGCAGTCGGCGGCGACCGCCAGGTGGCCGGGCGCGAACGCCGCCAGCTGGGGTGCCCACGTCCGCCGGTCGGAGCCGACCCCGTGCAGGAAGACGACCGCCTCCCCGCTGCCGACGGCGTCATGGGCCAGCCGCATCCCGCCGGAAGTATCGCCGCTTGACTTGGCCGCCGGGGGCGGTCAGCATCCGGGCAGTCGGGCGGATGTCAAGAGAGAAAGAGAGGGATGGCGGATGAGCGAGGAACTCGAGCGATACCTGGCGTTCCGGCTGAGGGGCGAGGTGGACCGGCGCGGATTCCTGCGCCTGGGGGCGACCACGGCCGGAGTCCTGGCGCTGGCCGCCTGCGGCGGGGGCACGGGCTCAGCCGGAACCGGGGGAGCGGCCACCACCACCGGCCCGGACTTCAAGATCGGTGCCATCCTGCCCTCGTCGGGCACGTACGCCGACCTCGGCGACTCGATCCGCAAGGGCATGTCGCTCTACTTCGACAGGGTGGGCAACCGGGCCGGGGGCCGCAAGCTGGTGGTGCTCAACGAGGACGAGGGTGCCGGTGACACGGCCATCCCCCTGGCCAAGGCGCGCAAGCTGGTGGAGCAGGACAACGTCGACCTGGTCACCGGCATCGTGGCCAGCCCCAACGCCGCCGCCATCCGCAACTACGTCGACCAGAATCGGGTGCCGACGCTGATCTCCAACGCCGGCGTCAACGCCATCAGCCGCGCCCTCAAGTCGCCGTACATCTTCCGTACCTCCTTCAGCAACTGGCAGCCGAGCCAGCCCATGGGCAAGTACCTGGCCGACAACGGGATCAGAAAGCTGGCGCTCGTCTACTCCAACTACGGGGCGGGCCTGGAGACCGCCTCCGCCATCAAGGAGACCTTCACCGGCCAGGTCGTGGCCGAGGTGAAGCCGCCCTTCCCGAACACCAGCGGCGACTTCGCACCCTTCCTGACCCAGATCAACAACGCCCGCCCGGACGGCATCTACGTCTTCATGTCGGGCCAGGACGCGATCGCCTTCCTGAAGCAGGCCAAGTCCCAGCTAGACAAATCGATCAAGGTTTTCGGCTCCGGCTTCTTCGTGGAGCAGGACGTGCTGGGCGCGATCGGCGACGCCGCCCCGGTGGGCGCGGTGACCGGCCTGCACTGGGCGCTGACCGTCGACAACAAGGAGAACCAGCAGTTCACGGCGGACTTCAAGAAGGCGTTCAGCAAGACGGCCGACGTCTTCGCCGTGCAGGGCTTCGACACCGCCCGCGTGATCGTCGAGACCCTCAACGCGGTGAAGGGCAAGACGGAGGACAAGGCGGCTTTCATGAAGGCGGTGGCGGCGGTGACGTTCAAGAGCCCGCGGGGCGACTTCAAGTTCGACAGCGGCAGCAACAACGTCGTCAACACCATCTACGTCCGCCAGCTGGTGAACGACGCCAAGCTCGGGTTCACCAACAAGGTCATCAGCTCGGTGCCCGGGGTCACCGACCCCGGCAAGTAGGCCCTCCATCGCGCTCGGTTTCCAGCTGACGCTCAACGGGCTCGCCTTCGGGGGCCTTGTCTTCCTGCTGGCCGCCGGCCTATCGGTGATCTTCGGGCTGATGGACGTGCTCAACCTGGCCCACGGCTCCTTCTACATGCTCGGCGCCTACACCGGGGTGGTGGTGCTCGGCCTGACCCACAGTTTCTGGCTCGCGCTGGCGGCGGCGCCGCTGCTGCTGGCCCTGCTCGGGGGGGCGCTGGAGGTGGTCTTCTTCCGCCGCCTGTACCGCAGCGGCCACCTGCTCCAGGTGCTGCTGACATTCGGCTTCAGCCTGGTGTTCGTGGACCTGGTGCGCTGGCGCTTTGGACCTCAGAACCAGGCCTTCGCGGTGCCCCGCGAGCTGGCCGGCACCATCCCCCTGCCCGGATTCGGATTCGCCGGCTACCGGCTCTTTGTGATCGTGGTGGCGGCCCTGGTCGCCACCGCCCTGCTCCTGGCCTGGCGGCGGCTGCGGGTGGGCGCCATCCTCCGCGCGGGGGTGGCAGACACCGAGATGGTCGGCCTGCTCGGTATCGACCTGGCCCGGGTCTTCACGCTCACGTTCGCCTTCGGTGCGGGCCTCGCCGGGCTCGCCGGGGTGGTCGCCGGCCCCTACCTGGCGACGTACCCGGGGATGGACGAGAACGTCCTCATCCTGGCCCTGGTGGTGGTGGTGGTGGGCGGCCTGGGGTCGATCGAAGGCGCTCTGGTCGGCGCCCTCCTGATCGGGCTCGCCAACAGCTTCGGGGCGTTCTTCCGCCAGGATCTGGCCGTGGTGCTGGTCTTCGGGCTGATGGCGCTGGTGCTGGTGCTCCGGCCGCGCGGCCTGTTCGGCGTCCGGGCTTGAGCCGGGCGGTGCGCCCGGCCCTGGTCGGGGCGGGCGTGCTGGCGCTGGCCTCGCTCACGTTCTGGGCCCCCACCTTCTGGGTTTCGATCGGGATCCAGGCCCTCATCTTCGCCATCTTCGCCATGTCCCTCGACCTCCTGCTCGGCTACGGCGGGATGCCCTCGTTCGGCCACGCCGCCTTCTACGGGGCGGGGGCGCTCGGCTGTGCCTGGATCTGGCTCCGGCACCCGGGGATCGGGTTCCTGCCCCTGGCCGCGGCGTGCATCGGCATCGCCGCCCTGCTGGCGGTGCCAATCGGCGCCCTCTCCCTGCGCGTGCGCGGGGTCTACTTCCTGATGCTCACCCTGGCCTTCGGGCAGATGCTCTGGGGCTACGCCTACCAGGCGCCGCGCGAGGTGCTGGGCGGCAGCGACGGCCTGATCGGCGTCGGCCGGCCGCCGCTCGACCTGGTTCAGAACCTGGACCAGGGGCTGTGGCTGCTGGCCGGGCTCAGCCCGCGCGGGGTCGCCGTCCGCGACTTCTACAACCTGACGCTGGTGGTCGCGGTGGTCGTCCTGGTGATTCTCCTGCTGCTGGTGCGCTCGCCCTTCGGGCGGACGCTGGAGGGGATCCGCGAGAACGAGCACCGGATGCGCGCCTTCGGCGTCCCCACCTTCCGCTACCGGCTCGCCGCCTTCGTCGTGGCCGGCGCCCTGGCCGGCCTGGCCGGCGCCCTGGCCACCCTCTTCAACGGCTTCGCCAACTCGGGGTCCCTGTACTGGACCAACTCCGGGCTGGTCCTGATCGCCGCCGTGGTCGGGGGCACCCGCTCGCTGATCGGCCCCGCCCTCGGCGCCTTCCTGGTGCTGATCGTGCAGGACGCCCTCTCATCGTTCTCCCAGCGCTGGCCGCTGCTGCTGGGTGCGATATTCATCGGCTTCGTCCTCTTCCTGCCGGGCGGGCTGGCCGGCCTGGGCCGCCTCTCGCGGACGTTGACGGTGCGGCCGTGAGGGTGCAGACCCAGGCCCTGACCGTGCGCTTCGGCGCCGTGGCCGCCCTCAGCGAGGTGTCGCTGGACGTCGCCGCCGGGGAGCGGCGGGCCGTGATCGGGCCCAACGGGGCCGGCAAGACCACGCTGTTCAACGCCATCACTGGCGACCTCCGGGCCGGGTCGGGCGGGATCCGCCTCGACGGCCATGACGTCACCCGGCTGGCGTCGTGGCGGCGGGCCCGGCGCGGCCTCGCGCGCACGTTCCAGCGCTCCACCCTGTTCCCGGAGCTGAGCGTCGCCGAAAACCTGGGCCTAGCGGTGCGGGCCCGCCTGGGCGGCGGCTGGTGCTTCCTGCCCGGCGGCGGCGGCCGGCTGGCGCTTGAGGTCGCCGAGCGCCTCCAGCAGGCCGGCCTGGCCGCGCAGGCGGGGCGGCCGGCGCGCACGCTGGGCCACGGCGAGCAGCGCTCCCTGGAGATCGAGCTGGCCATGGCCGCCCACCCCCGCGCCCTGCTTCTCGACGAGCCGATGGCGGGGCTTTCGGGCGCCGAGCGCCGGTTGGCCCTGGAGCGGCTGCGCGCCCTGCCCCGGGACATGACCCTGATCATCGTCGAGCACGACCTCGACGCCGTCTTCGCCATCGCCGACCGGATCACCGTCCTCGACCACGGGGTGGTGATCGCGGACGGCAGCCCCCCGGCGGTGCGCGCCGACAGGCTGGTCCAGGAGGTGTACCTCGGCCGCCCGGCTTAGCGTCCAGGGCCTCACCGCGGGCTATGGCGGCCCGCCGGCGATCCGCGGCGTGTCGCTCGAGGTCGGCGCCGGGGAGGCGGTGGCGCTGCTGGGCCGCAACGGCGCCGGCAAGACCACCACGCTGCTCGCGATCGCGGGCGCGATCACCCCCAGCGCCGGCAGCGTCGAGGTGGGAGGGACCGCGGTCGGCGGCCGGCGCGCCTTCCAGGTCGCCCGCCAGGGCCTGGCACTGGTCCCCCAGGGCCGGCGCATCTTCCCCACCCTGTCGGTGCGCGAGAACCTGCTGCTGGGCGACCGTGGGGGCGATGTGGAGTCGGTCTACGACCTCTTCCCGGTGCTCCGGGCCCGGGCCCGGGTGCCAGGCACCGCCCTCTCGGGGGGCGAGCAGCAGATGCTGGCGATCGGCCGCGCCCTGATGACCCGGCCCGCGGTCCTGCTCATGGACGAGCCCTCGGAGGGGCTCGCCCCCCAGGTCGTGCGCCTGATCGGCGATCTGATCGGGCGGCTGCGCAGGGAGCAGGACCTGGCGCTCCTGGTCGCCGAGCAGAACCTGGCCCTGGCGCTGGCGGTGGCCGACCGGGTGTGCGTGCTGGAGCGGGGCGAGATCGCCCACGCCGGGGACGCCGCCGAGTTCGCCGCCGACCGCCCCTCCCACCAGCGCCTGCTCGGGGTCTGAGATTGGGGATGCCGTGACCGCGAGCGCGATCGAGACCCCTAGCAGGCTGATGAAAAAGGAGTTCGGCGGATCTGCGGCGCCCATGCGGCCCATCTGCCGCGTCACCTTCTGCGCTCCTCGCTTACGCACTCAAGGTGCGCGCGCTCCGGTGCTCGGCTCATCCTTGCACCTGGACCACCTGGACACCGCAGCCCTCGCCGACCCTTTTC
Organism: Candidatus Dormibacterales bacterium; assembly: GCA_038253595.1. Taxonomy (GTDB): domain Bacteria; phylum Chloroflexota; class Dormibacteria; order Dormibacterales; family Dormibacteraceae; genus JBBSHA01. Next base: position 3,627 of record JBBSHA010000031.1, on the reverse strand, counting down.
ATCACCCTGCTGGCAGGCCCCGGCCGAGCCGGTGAGGAACCCGTCGCGGACCTGGCTCGAGCAGGCCCTGCTGATCGCCGAGCGCGGGCGCGAGATCCTCAACCTGGGGGGCCCGGGCCGCCGGGCCCACAGCGCCGAGAGCCTCTGCCGGCGGCTCCTGGCCCAGCGCGGCGAGGCATCCGGGATCGCCCTCGCCGGGGAGGTGGTGGGCCGCCTGAGCCGGATGGACGGGATCGAGACCGCCGCCTTCATCCGCCTGCTCGGCGCCGGCTTCGCCCCCGATCCGACGCGAGTCGACGGCGCCGTCGACCGGTGGCGGGCCACGCGCGACCAGGGATCGCTGCAGGCCCTGTTCTGGGCGACCGAGCCGCCCCGCCAGGAGCTGTTCCGCCGGCTCAACGTCGCCCCCGGCGGGACCCAGGCGATCGTCGATCTGCGCGCCGCGCTGCTCGACCTGCTGCCCGCGGAGCCCGACCTGGAGCCCGTGGAGAAGGACCTCGGGCACCTCCTCGGCTCCTGGTTCAACCGCGGCTTCCTGCAGCTGGAGCAGATCAGTTGGCAGACCTCGGCGGCCGTCCTGGAGCGCCTGATCCGGTATGAGGCGGTGCACGAGATGAACGGCTGGGAGGACCTCCAGCGGCGCCTGGCCGGCGACCGCCGCTGCTTCGCCTTCTTCCATCCCGCCCTGCCCGACCAGCCGCTGATCTTCGTCGAGGTCGCCCTCACCCGGGGCCTGGCTACCGCGATCGGCCCGCTGCTCGCCCCCGGCCGGGCGATCGCCGAGCCGGGGGCGGCGGACACCGCCATCTTCTACTCCATCAGCAACACCCAGCGCGGCCTGCGCGGTGTCTCCTTCGGCAGCTTCCTGATCAAGCAGGTGGTCAGTGAGCTGGCCGCCGAGCTGCCCCACCTGAAGCGGTTCGCCACGCTCTCGCCGCTTCCCGAGATGGCGGCGGCGGTGCGCCGGCACGACGAGACGCCCGGGTTCACCGTGGCCCGGCTGGAGGCCCTCGCCGAGCCTGACGCGGACGCGCTTCGCCGGCTGGCGCCCGCCGAGCCGAGCCCGGCCGCCGCCTTCCTTGCTCTCGCCGGCCGCCCCGGTGAGCACCCCGAGGCGGTGCGCCGGGTGCTCCAGCGGGTGACGCTGGCCTACCTGGTCCACGTCCGCCGCCGGGGCCGGGTCAGTGATCCGGTCGCCCACTTCCACCTCTCCAACGGAGCCCGCCTGGAGCGCATCGACATCGACGCCAACCTCTCCCCCAGCGGCCGGGAGTCGTTCGGGGTGATGGTCAACTACCTCTACGAGCCGGACCGCCTGGAGGAGAACCACGAGCGCTACGTGGAGACCGGCGAGCCGCCGCTCTCCCGAACCCTGGCCGCCGCCGCCCGCCGGGTCGAGCCGGCCTGGCGCGGCCCGGCCTGAGTTCGCCAGGCGCCGGCCGGGCGCTGGCTATGCTCAGGGCCGAGTGGACCCAGGCATCGTGGCGGGACTGGTCGCGATCTGCATCGGGACCACCTTCGTGACCGGGCTGATCGGGGCCGGCGGGGGCATCCTCTTCCTCCCCCTCGCCCTCTACGCGCTCCCCCTGGTCACCAGGCGGGTGCCGGACACCCACGTCCTCACCGGCCTGTCCCTGGTCCAGGGCCTCTTCGCCACCACCGCCGCCGGCTTCCAGTCGCGCCGGCAGGGGCTGGTGGCGCGCGAGCATCTGCGGCTCAACGGGCCGGTCCTGGCCGCCGCCGGCCTGGCCGGTGCGGCGGCCTCGGTACTGCTGCCGGCGCGCACGCTGCTGATCGTCTTCGCTCTGGTGACGAGCGCTTCGGTCCTGCTCCTGCTGCTGCGGGCACCCGAGCGGGCCGAGCCCCACCGCTGGAGCCGGCCGGCCGCCGCCGGCCTCTTCGCCGGCATCGGGCTGATCGGGGGCGCCATCGGTGTCGGTGCCAACTTCCTGACCATCCCGGTGCTGGTCTGGGTGCTGGGGATGGACCTCCGGCAGGCGACGGGTACCGGCTTCGTGCTCTCCTTCTTCCTGCTCGCCCCGGCGCTGGCGGGGAAGGCTCTGACCGGCCAGGTCGACCCCGGTTTGGGGGTGGCGGTGGCGCTGGCGGCGCTGCTCGGGGCAAGCCTGGGGGCCGCCCTCAGCCCGCGGCTGCCCGCGGCGGGGATGCGGCTGGGTCTGGCCGGGCTGGTGGCGGTCCTCGCCCTCCGGGTGTGGGTCGACGTGCTCCGCTGAGGGTCATCGCGGTCGACTGGTCGGGGCGCCGGGCCGGCGCCGCCCGCCACATCTGGTCCGCCACCGCGGCCGCCGGGAGTCTGGCCGGGCTGGAGGGCGGCCGCGATCGCGGCCGGCTGGGGGACCACCTGGTGGCGGCGGCACTGGCGGACCCCGACCTCTACCTCGGCCTCGACTTCGGCTTCTCGCTGCCGCTCTGGTTCCTGGACCAGGAGGGGCTGGAGAACGGCATGGCGGTTTCCGAGGCGGCGGCCGAGGCCTGGCTGCGGGACTGCCCGCCGCCCTTCTGGGGCCGGCCCGGCGTCCGCCGCGGCCCCGAGCCCCAGCACCGGAGGACCGAGGCCGAGGTCCGGCCCCAGGCCCGCTCCGTGTTCCAGGTGGGCGGCGCCGGCGCGGTCGGCACCGGCTCGCTGCGCGGCTTCGGGCTGCTCCGGCGGCTGCGCGCAGAGGGCTTCACGATCTGGCCCTTCGACGATCCGCGACCACCCTGCGCCGTGGAGATCTTCCCCCGCCTGCTCACCGGGCCGGTGGTCAAGCGCCGGTTCGAGGCGCGCGCCGCCCACCTCCACCGCAACGGCTGGCCGGAGGTGGCTGCCGTCACCGAGGACGCCTTCGACGCGGCCGTATCGGCGCTGTTGATGGACCGCCACCGGGAGCAGCTGATGGCGCTGGGGCCGGAGCCGGACCCCGTCCGCCGCCGCGAGGGTCGGATCTGGGTACCATCGGCCGGTGCGGGTCGGGATTGACACCGGGGGCACCTTCACGGACCTGGTCCTGGTCGACGACGCCGGCCACGCCACCCAGCTCAAGGTGCCGAGCACACCCGCCGACCCAGCCCGGGCCCTGATCGACGGGCTGCGCCGGATCACTGCCGGCCGCCTGCCGGAGGCCGTGGCCCACGGGACCACGGTGGCGACCAACGCCCTCCTCGAGGAGCGCTTCCAGTCCCTGGCCCTGGTCACGACGCGCGGCTTCCGGCACGTTCTCGAGATCGCCCGCCAGAGCGTGCCCAGCGGCTACGGCAACTCCTACTTCTGGGTCAAGCCGGACCGGATCGTGCCCCTGGAGCAGGTCCACGAGGTCAGCGAGCGCCTGGACTTCCGGGGCCAGGTCCTGGTTCCCTTCGACGAGGCCGAGGCCCGGGCGGTCGCCCGGACGCTGCGTAGGGACGGGGTGCGGGCCGCGGGAATCTGCTTCCTGCACTCCTACGCCAACCCCGACCACGAGCGCCGGATGCGCCAGATCCTGCTCCAGGAGCACCCCACCTGCGCGGTCTCGATCTCGGCCGAGGTCTGGCCCGAGTACCGCGAGTACGAGCGCACCATGACCACGCTGGTCGACGCCTTCGTCAAGCCCCACGTGACGGGCTACGTCGAGCGCGCCGCCGCCGGTG
>JBBSHA010000030.1:0-12858 GCA_038253595.1 Candidatus Dormibacterales bacterium | reverse complement strand
GCCCCGGGCACGTCGCCCTCCAGCAGCCGGTCGGGGTCCAGTTCGACCACACCGTGAACCTGGCCCGCGCCACCATCACGCTCAGCCCGGCGCACGATTTCTCCCTCACGCGGACCTCGACGGAGCTCCTGATCGTGCCCGCCAAGCCCTGGCTGGCGTCCACGGCATACACCATCCACCTTGGGGAGGTGCGCAACCCGCGCCCGAACGGGTCTCCACTGCGCCGCTGGACGGCCACCTTCACCACCCAACCCCAGGTGGTCGCCTCCTACCGGGTCGGCGGCAAGGAGGTGGAGAAGGACGCCGGCCTGAGGCTGAAGGCAGCCATCCAGGTCGTCTTCAGCGCCCCCATGAAGGCGGCCGCCACGACCATCACGATCAACGACCAGCCGCTGCCCGGGGACCGGCTCAAGTGGGCGCCGGATGCGACCACGGTCGACGTCGCCCCGGCCGGCCTGGAGCCCTACCACGCTTTCAAGCTCGGGGTAGGGGCCGGTGAGACCGCCACCGGCGACCTGCTCACCGGCGCCGATCCGATCAATCTCAGCCCGGTCGCCACCGAACCGTCCAACGGCGCCAGCGGGATCACGGCCGACTTCCAGACCGTCCCCCCGATCGAGGTCGTGCTCGAGAACACGCCCGAATCGCGCCCCCACAGCGGTCTCCAGAGTGCGGACATCGTGTACGAGTACCTGAGCGAGTACTCGGCCTCCCGGCTCACGGCGATCTACTTCAGGGCCCCTCCCGCCGAGATCGGGCCGGTCCGCAGCTGCCGCATGATCAACACCTACCTGGGCTACGCCTTCGGCGGCGAGACGCTCTGCAGCGGGGCCTCGATCGGCACCCTCCACTACATGTTCGGCAACCCCCAGGGCGACCCCATGGTGCCCGGTTCGATCGAGGACTTCGACAAGGGTGCCCACTTCTTCCGCGTCAACTTCCGGGCCAAGCCCCACAATCTCTACACCGACGGCGCCCGGGCGGCCCGGCTCCGCGACGAGTGGCGCCTGGACAACCCCACCTACCAGGTCGATCCGCCCCACGACGACCTCCAGGCGGGGACGCCGGCCGATGCCCCCAGCGTGCCCCTGCACGCCGCCGGCTACACCTACGACGCGGGTTCCCGGACCTACCTCAGCTTCGACCACGGGACGCCGCTGACCGACGCCATCAACGGCGGCGACCAGGTCCAGGTCAAGACCGTGGTCCTCCTCCACGTGCCCTTCCACGACGCCGGCTGGATCGAGGACGACAACGGCGGCGCCCACTCGGTCTGGTACGACGTGTTGGGGACGGGGGCCGCGGACATCTACTCCGACGGCAGGCTCGTGCACGCCACCTGGCACATGGGTCAGGGTCCCAACCAGCCCTACGGCCAGAATCACCAGCCAGTCTACTTCACCGACGAGGCCGGCAACGTCATGGAGCTGAACAGCGGGCTGACCTGGGTCCACATACTGGGCAACGGCCAGCCAGGCTGAGACCGCCCGGAGCTGGCTGCGCACCGCGGGCCGGTGGTCGGCGATCAGCCGGTGATGAGGTCCTGGCGGCTTCCCCAGCGGTTGAGGAAGCGGTAGAAGTTGCGCCGCGAGAGGCGCTCCCGCTCCGCCCCCTCCAGATGCTCCCACAGCCGGTGCTGGTGCTTGCGCACCGGCAGCCCGGCTAGGACCAGGGCCTGGCCTCCGGTCCGGTCCCGGAGGCGGAAGCTGAGCTCGAAGTCGGCGAGCCGGTAGAAGGCGTAGCGACGGTCGAAGCCGCCCGCCTCCCGCGCCTGCCGGCGGCGGAAGGCGAGGCAGTAGCCCTCGACGGCGTCCACCACCGGGCCGGGGCTCTCGTGGAAGTGGCCGACGCGGCCCTCGGAGCGGACCCCGAAGGCTCCCGCCACGGCGATGCCCGGCTCCGCCAGAGCCGCCAGCAGGGGGCCCGCCGCGTCGCCTGTCAGCTCCAGGCCGGGGTCGAAGAGCACCACCACCTCGCCGGCGGCAGCCTCCAGTCCGAGGTTGGCCGCCTCCGCCCAGCCGGTCGGGGCGGCCGGTTGCAAAGCGCGCACCCGCTCCTGGCCCGCGCCCGCGCCGCCCAGCCAGGCGGCCACCCCGGCATCACCGGAATTGTCGACCAGCAGCGCCTCGAAGTCCTGCCCGGACGTGTGCCGGAGCACCGAGTCGAGCCAGCGCTCGGCATCCGCCGGCCAGCCGTGGACCAGCGTCAGCATGGTCACCGCGCGGGAGGGCGGGGCGACCTCGATCGCTTCCAGGCGGCTTCCCTGGGGAGCGTCGATGGCCTCCCAGCCGCCGGCCCGGAGCCGGTCGCGAATCGCGTCTGCGGCCGCGAAGTCGCGCGCCTCGCGCCGGCGCGACCGCTCCTCCAGCAGCTCGGACGCCGCCTGCCGGTCTATCTTCTCAGCGGCCCTTTCTGGCCTTGACTGCCTCGGTCAGCTTGGGCAGGATCTTGAGGGCGTCGCCCACGACACCGAGGTCCGCCAGCTTCAGGATCGGGGCGTCGGCGTCCTTGTTGATCGCGATTATGACCTTGGCGCTCTTCATCCCCACCGTGTGCTGCATGGCGCCCGAGATGCCGGCGGCGATGTAGACGCCCGGGCGCACCGTCTTGCCGGTCTGGCCGACCTGCATTGCGTAGGGCACCCAGCCGGCGTCGACGATGGCCCGGCTGGCCCCAGCCGCGCCGCCCAGGGCCTCGGCCAGCTGTTCGACCAGCGGAAAGTTGTCCGGGCCGCCCAGGCCCCGGCCGCCGGAGACGACCACCCTGGCGTCCTCGAGCTTGATCTTGTCGCCCGCCTCCACCTTGCGCTCGACGATCCTGGCCCGCTTGCCTCCGGCCGCCGCCGCGACTTCCAGGACCTCGGCCTCGCCGCCGGACTCGCCGGCCTCGAAGGACTTGGGCCGGACCAGGACGATCGCGGGCTTGGAGTTGGCCTGGTAGGTGGCCACCTTGGCGCCCCCGAAATACGGCACCCGGACGGTCAGGCCGTCGCCGCCGGCCTCGAGGTCGATCGCGTTGGAGATCAGGCCGACCCCGAGCCGGGCGGCCAGGCGGCCGGCCACCTCGCGGGAATCGGCGCTGAAGGCGAACAGGATGGCGTCGGGCGCGCCCTTCTCCACCAGCGCGGCCATGGTCTCGGTGGCGGGCTCGGCGATGTAGTCGGCGTAGTCCTGGCCCTCATTGACGTGCACGCGGCGGGCGCCGTGCCGGCCCAGCGCCGCGACCGCGGCCTTGGCCCCCGGACCGAGGGCGATCGCCTCCGCATCGCCCAGGTCGCGCGCCCGGGTCAGGATCTCGAGCGTCACCCCGTGGAGAGCGCCCTGGCTCAGCTCTGCATAGACCCAGATCTTCATCTACAGCACCTTGGCGGCCTGGAGGGCCTGAATGATCCGCTCAACCCCCGAGGTGCCGTTGTCCTCGACGATCTCACCGGACTGGCGGGTCTCGGCGTCGGCGATCCCCACCACCTTCTCGGCGGGCTCGCCGGCCTCGATGCCCAGGTCCGCGAACGCCATCTGCCTGACCTCCTTGGAGCGGGCGGCCATGATCCCCTTGAGCGAGGCATAGCGAGGCTCGGCGATGCCCGCGGTGACAGTGATCAGGCAGGGGCTGGCGGCCTCCACCACCTGGTAGCCGTCGTCCGTCTGGCGGTGGATGGTGACCTTGTCACCGGACACCTCAACGTGCTTGGCGAACGTCAGCTGGGGCATGTCCAGCAGCTCCGCGAGCATCGGCGGGACCATACCGGTGGAACCATCGTAGGATTCGGTGCCGCAGATGACCAGGTCGGGGGCCTCGGGCCTGATCGCGGCCGCCAGGGCTCGGGTCGTGGCCAGCGCATCCGATCCGGCCAGGCCCTCGTCGGTGATCAGGATGCCGCGGTCGGCACCCATCGAAAGCCCCTTGCGGATGGCGTCGCGGGCCTTCTCCGGGCCCATCGTCACGAGCACCACCTCACCGCCGCTCGCCTCCCTCAGGAGCAGGCCCTCCTCGATCCCGTACTCGTCGCCGGGATCGAGCACGACCTCCCGGTCGCGGGCGATGGTGTTGTCCGCGTCCAGGCCCTGCGGGGCGTTGGGATCGGGTACCTGCTTGACCGTGACGACTATCTTCAAATCGGCCCCCCTGGGTGCGAGCGGGAAATTCACTCGATTATCTCGTTTTGGCGCAGCGAGCCGAGGAAGGCCCGGTAGTCGGCGGGGGTGTTGAGGTTCGCGAACAGTTCCGGCGGCTCCTCCGGGTGGAGCACATCGAGACCGGCCAGGACGTCGTCCGCCCGCCGCGCCCCAGCTGCCAGCTGGGCCGCGATCGGGCCGGCTGCGGACCGGGCGTACGCGGCGCAGGTGGGCTGGCGGCGACCGGCGGCCACCGGCACCACCGCCTCGTGCCCGGGCAGGAGCGCCAGCAGGCGGCCGGCCAGCTCGCTGGTGGCCGCCGGCATGTCGCAGGCCAGCGCGAAGACATGCTCGCCACGAGCCGCGGCCAGCCCGGCCTCGATCCCGGCCATCGGCCCGGCTCCCAGGTGGAGGTCGGCCACCAGGTGGCGGCGGAGCCCGGCCGGCAGCTGGCCTGAGTCCTGGGCCGCCACCAGGAGATGGTCGAAGTCGGCCGCCAGCCGCTCGACCAACCACTCGATCAGGGTGGTCGCACCCACTGGGAGCAGCGCCTTGGCGGTCCGCATCCGCCGGCTGTGGCCGCCCGCCAGGACCAGCAGCGTGGCGGCGATCGGCATACCGATATGATCGCTGAGCGATGCGTGCGATCGATTTCCACGTCCACCTGCCCACCCCCGAATGGCTGGACGTGAGCCTGGAGGGCTACACCGAGGCGGCCGAGCGCTACTTCCGCTCCGAGGTCTCGCGAAAGACCCTGGCCGAGGTCGCCGCCGAGTACGAGGCAATCGACGTGCTGGCCCTGCTCCTGGCCTGGGACGCGGAGACTGCCACTCACCGCCCGCGGCTGGCCAACGAGTACGTGGCGGACGCCGTCCGCGACTTCCCGGGCCGGTTCGTGGGCTTCGGCAGCGTGGACCCGCTGAAGGGCGAGGTCGCGGTCCAGGGCCTCGACCAGATCAAGGCGCTGGGCCTCAGGGGGGTCAAGTTCCACCCTTCGATCCAGGGCTTCGCGCCGGACGATGAACGCTACTGGCCGGTGTTCGAACGCTGCCAGGAGCTGGGCCTGGTCGGGCTCTTCCACACCGGGACGTCGGGGATCGGGGCCGGCATGCCCGGCGGCCAGGGCATCCGGCTCGACTACTGCCGGCCGATCCGCCTCGACACCGTGGCCGCCCAGTTCCCGCGCTTCGAGGTGATCGCCGCCCACTTCGGCTTTCCCTGGCACGACGAGCTGCTGGCGATCGCCCTCCACAAGACCAACGTCCACATCGACATCTCCGGCTGGGCCCCGCGCTACATCCCGGCCACCGTCGTTCGCGAGCTGAAGGGGCGCCTGCAGGACCAGTTCCTCTTCGGCTCCGACTACCCGTTCATCCAGCCCCAGCGCTGCCTGGAGGAGCTGGCGGCGCTGGAGCTTCCCGAGCCGGTGCTCGAAAAGCTGCTGCTGGGCAACGGGCGCAGGCTGCTCGGGCTGCCGTAGCCGGGCGTCAGGCAGGCCACCGCGGTCGCCCGCAGCGTGATCGGACCCCGGACCAGGACCCCCCCGAACTGCAGCTGCACCAAGTCGTGGCAGGCGACCCGGATGACGGTGCCGTTCACGGTCACGGCGTCGAGGTGCGCCGCCGGGTTCTCGACCGCCAGGGTGGAGGCGGCCGCGGCACCTGCGGCGGCCGTATCCAGGCGGAAGGCGGCACCGGAGCGGAGGGCGCTCTCGTCCAGCGCCTGGGCCGCGTCCAGCGCGGCCTGGTTGGCCGATTCCTGGAGGCGGCCGGAGCGGACAGCCAGCGCGGCCGCATCGACGGCGTAGGCGCTGACCGGGAGCAGCACCAGCGGCACCAGGAGGGCGACCAGCACCATCGCCTGGCCGCGCTGCGGGCTCGTCAACGGGTGCGCCAACGCTGGATGCGGGCGTGGGCCGTGGCCGCGACCAGCAACGAGCGGGGCAGGCCCGGCAGGGGCGCGAAGCCGAGTTCCACCCGGCCCTGGCCCCGGGCCGTGAGGAGGCCGCCCCGGGGCTGATTGCCGGCTTCGACCGTCAGCCGTGGCGCGGCCACCGGGTAGGCGGCGATGACCGCGGCGAAGCGCGCCTCCGCGGCGGACGTCGCCGAGTCCGGGTCGGGCGCCCGGGCGGCGGCCTCCGCGGCGGCGGCCGTGGCGGCGTCGAGGCCGGACCGGGCATCCGCCAGCCGGACCAGTGCCACGGCGCCAAGCGCCAGCGCCACGAGCAGGGGCAGGCAGATCGCCAGTTCGAGCGTGGACTGGCCCCGGCAACTCACCGGAACACCTCCTGCTGGACGCTGACGTCGGCGCGCACCGGCAGGCCGTCCCGGCCCGCAGCCAGCGGCACCAGGGCGGGCACCCGGCCGGCGACCCGCACGCGCACCGCTCCGGAGGCTGGAGACGCGCACACCCAGACCCCGGCCGGCGGGCCCGGCGGGTCGCCCGGGCACCAGCGGCTGAGCGCCACCCCGGCCAGGCTCGGGCGCAGCGTGGCCAGGGTGACCGCCGCCGCCGCCCCCGGTCCCGCGCCGACGGCCGACCCGGCGCGGGCGCCCGCCGCGGCCGCCGAGCGGACCGCGAAGCTCTCCGCGCTCCACACTCCCAGCTGCACCGAACCCAGCGCCAGGAGCAGCAGGACCGGCCAGGCCAGCGCGAACTCCAGCAGCGTGGAGCCACTCTGGGAGCTCACCCCAGGCTTCCGCTCAGAGTGGCCACCGCGGGGAACAGCAGGATCGCCATGAACGGCAGCAGCACGCCCACCGCCGCCGGGACCAGGACCCGGTTGAGGGCCCGCCGGCTGAGTTCGATCAGACGCCGCCTCTGACGCTGACGGAGATCGCGAGCCAGAGCTCTGAAGCCGGGCAGAGCCGCCGCTCCGTACTCCCGGCTGGCGGCGACGATGGTGGCCAGCGTCGCCAGGGGCAGCAGGTCGAGCGACTCCGACAGCTCCGCCAGGCGGTCTTCCAGGGCGGCCGAGCCGGCCACCTGGGACCCGATCACGGCCCGCCGCAGCTCGCCCGCCAGGGCACCGTCGGTGCGCCCGCTCACGGTGGCCAGCGCCAGCATAACGCTGCCGCCGGCGCTCAGCTCCAGGGTTAGCAACTCGATCGTCGGCACCAACTCGGCCAGCAGCTGTTCCCGGCGCGCGACCACCGCCGAGCGCAGCCAGAGCGCGACCAGGAGCGGTCCCGACGCCACCCCCGCAGCCGCCAGCACCAGCGTCTCGGGACCCCCGGCAAAGGTGTAGCCGAGGCTGGCGCCGAGTGCCCCCAGGCCAACCGCCAGCACCCCGGCCAGACCGAGCAGCCGGCGCGCTCCGCCCTCCAGCCCGGCGCGATGGCATCGGCGCTCGAGCCAGGCTCGGCCCCGATCGGCACGGGCCCCCGGCACCCGCTGAGCGGCGGGAGGACGGCCGGCCTCCGCCGGGCTCCGGCCGAGCCACGCCGCCGCCGCCGCGACCGGGGTGCGCCAGCCGGCCGCCAGGATGGCCAGCCCGGTGGCCAGCCCGGCCAGCAGCGCCGAGGCCTGGGCGGCCTCACTCATCGGTGAGCCGGAGCCGGGGCTCCGCCGGCAGCCGCAACCAGCGCAGGATCCACAGGTAGCTGAGGCCCATGACGGCCAGCATCGAGAGCAGGAAGGCCTCCCCCGCCGGGCGGCGGTAGGCGTCCAGGTAGGGCGAGTGGAGGGCGGACAGAGCGACCAGAAAGGCGATCGGAAGCAGGGCGATGATCGCCGCCGCGCCCCGGGCCTGGACCTGCAGGGCCTCCGCCTCCCGGACCACCTCGTTGAGTCCGGTCAGTGAGGCCTCGAGGTCCGCCAGCAGGGGGCCCAACTCACCCCCGCTCGGCCGCTGCATGAGGAGCGCGGCCGCGAGCAGATCGAACATCGGCTCCCCCACCGTCGCCCGCGCCGAGCGCCACGCCTCCCTCTGGCGGCCCGTGGCGGCCGCGGCCACGACGAGGGCGAAGGCCGGGCGAAGCGAGGCCGGGCCCCGGCCGGCCAGGGCGGCGAGGGCCTGCTGGACGCCGACGCCACCGGCGTCGAGCAACTGGCGGAGGGAGCGCACGCTCTCGATCACGGCCTGCTGGCGGGCCGCCCGCAGGCTCCGGCCTCGTGCGGCTGCCACCGAGCGCAGGGCGACCGCTCCGGCCACCGCTCCGACCGCGCCGAGAGCAGCCAGCCCGGTGGCCGTCCAGGCCAGGCCGCCGGCACCCAGCGCCACGGCCGCCTCCACCAGTAGCAGCCGGCGGCCGCCCAGCGCGCGCCAGCCCAGCGCGGCCGCGAGTTCGACCTCCGCCCGCCAGAGGGTCTCCAGACCGCGGCCGGCGGACGCGGGCAGGGCGGGTGCGGCGACCGCGGCGCCCAGCACGAAGCAGGCCCCGGCGGCCACGCTCAGCAGCTCACGCGTCATGCCAGCCATCCAGCAGCCGATCCGGCGAGCACACCGTTCTCAGCTTGGCCAGCATCCGCTCCGGAAGCGCCGCCGGGGTGCTGAGCAGGCGCCATCCCCCGACCCCCTCGCGCCGGCAGATCTCCTCCACCACCGGCTGGCCGGCCTCCATCCCGGCCACGAAGCCGACCGAGCGCAGGCTGCGCACACGCGCCCCGCCGACCGTGTCCGACCCCAGCTGGAGGATCAGCTCGACGCTCCGGACCACCTCCGCCAGCAGCGCCTCCGGGCGCGGCGATTGGGGGTTGCGCAGAGCCAGCCGGGCGAGCCGGGGCAGGGTGTCCCGAGGACTCTCGGAGTGGATGGTGCAGATCGATCCCGGGTGCCCCGTATTTCCTTAAGGTGTACAAACCGGGGGAGGTTGGCGCGGGCTCTTTTCACTAAGTGTCGGCAAGTCCCGTTAAATACCGCCCGTCGTGCCGATGCCAATGAACGGGTTGACGCCGACAGCAATCAGTTCCTCCGTCACCGCCGTCGCGGCAGGAGATCCGATCCCAAAACCTCCGCTGAGTGCGAAACTGCGCCTCCACGACTGGGCCTAGCGTGCTCTGCCCCGTCGCCTATTTGAGATGCCAACCGACCGCGCTGCAGGCCGCTGGCCTTCCGAGGTCAGCCGGGTTCGACTCGGTCGGCGGCCCAGGTGGAGCGGCCGTAGGTGGACAGGTGTAGGTGCGACGTGCCCTGGTGGTCGACCATGAGGTGAATGTTGGTGCACTCGAGCGAGCGGGGGAGCCCGTTCATCGCCGTCTTCCACTTGCGGGTGGCGTCGCGGCTGACGTACACGGTGTCGCCGGTGATAACGAACACGGTGGTCGGTTTGGTGGCGGCATCCGCGGCCAGGGACCCGAGGGCAGCGCCTCCGGCGACGACGCTGCCGGGGAAGGTCCATTGGAGGCCGTCCCAGAAGAGCACCCGTCCGTCGTCGGTGGCGGCGTAGGCCTCTTGGCGCCGCACAGGCTCGATCCAGGTGATGCCGGGAAAGCCGATCGCAGGGTCGGTCGTCATCCAGGTTACCTTGCCGGTCCGGACGTCAAGCTGGAGCAGTTCGGTGTGGGAGGCCGGGTTGCGGGTGTTGGCGTCGACGGCGGCGGCCAGCATCACGGTGGCGCCGTCGAGGGAGGCCATGGCCCGGATCGGCCAGTCACGGTCGGCAGTGGGGGCCGCCACGTCGACGGCTGCGAGGAACTGCCAGCCGGCGTTGGGCGGCTTGCGTTGGTCGCGCTGCGACCGGAACGGGCCGTCGATGAACAGTCCGTACAGCGGTGCCCTGGTGACCGCCTTCACCACCGCCGGCGCGCCGAGGAGCGAGAGTACGAGGTTACGGTCGACGTATGCCGGCTCGATGACGCGGGCCAGACGGGGGTCGCGGATGAGGCCGGCGGACGGGTCTGGGGCCGGCACGATCGTCGGGTCGGGCACGACGACGGGGAGGATCGAGGGCGACGCCGCTGTCATGCCTCCGTTGGGGTCGCCGAGAGATCCCTTTGGAGCGCCGTTGCTGTCGTCGTGGGTCCACACCAGCAGGTCGCCGCCGGCCAGATCGGTGAAGGAGGGCGACGTCGACGCCGGCCACACCGCTTCGTTGCCGTCGCCGCCGCCGAGCTGCACCCATGGGGTGCTGGTCGGTCCGGTGACCGCCGCCACCACCCCGTTGTCCTGGAGGCCGGCGGCGATCATCCCGTCGACCGCCTGGGACACGCCCAACTGACCATGGCCGATGTCCGAATCGGTGAAGCGGTTGCACATCAACGTGGGAGTGTTGCGGTTCCAACCGGTGAAGTAGTGGAAGGCGTAGCGGGAGACCTGCGTGCTGCGGTGCCAGGAGAGGTCGGTGGCGTCTCGGAAGTAATGGACGACCCGCCCGCCGAGGGATGCAAGCAACTCGAGGTTGCCGTGGTCTTCGTCGCCGCCGTAGTTGCCTTGGAAGGCGACCGCGGGGCCGTCGATCGACTCGCCCGACGTGTTGATCTTGGTCACTGATACCCAGGGGGTGCCACCGCCCTGGTTGTCGCGGATCCAGTGCCACAGGTCGTCGCCCTGCTGTACGAACAACTCGAAATTGTGGTGGTCGGCGTCCTTGGGGTAGTCGGCCTGTATCAGCCACGCCGACGCCGTGGCGTCCCGGGTGATGAGGGTCGGGCCCTGCCATGCTTGGTCGCCGTCGTTGTCCCGCCAGTAATGCACGAGGGCACGGCCGAACGCGCCGCCTTCGTCCTCGAGCACGACGAGCTCGAAATTGTGGTGGTCGGCGTCCCTGGGGTAGTCGGACTGGATCATGCACGCTCCAGAGGCGGCGTGCGAGGTGATGGCGACGGTCCGCTGCCAGGGGTTGGACACGTCGCCGTTGTCGTGGAAGTAGTGGACGAGGTCCGAACCCTCAAGTGTGATCACCTCGAAGTTACCGTGGTCGGCGTCCTCGGGGTAGTCACCCTGAATCATGCAGGCCGGCCCGGTAACCCCGGAGGTCACCACCTGGGCCCGGTGCCAGCCGCTGCCGCTGTTGTCATGCCAGTAGTGGACGAGGTCGTCGCCCTCGGGCACGACAAGTTCGAAGTTCTTCACACTGCCCGCGCCGAAATCGCCTTGGATCATGCACGCCCGGTCGGTGGCCCGGGACGTGACAACGTCGAAACGCGTCCAGGTGAGCGTGTTCGAGGGACGCCGGTAATGGACCAGGTTGTTGCCTTCCAAAATAACTGCTTCGAGGTCGCCGTGGTCTCCGTCGGCGTGGAACTCGCCCTCGATGAACGAGGCGCCATAACCCCAGGTGATGCGGTCGGTGGCGCCGTCGCCGCCGACGAGTAGGGAGCGGGCCGGCGTGAGCCCGGGCGCGCCGGGCGGCGCCGGGAGAACCACCCGGTGTACGTCGGTGTGCTGGTGGTTGTCTTGATAGTTGAACTTGTCGTCGCAGCCGGGCGCCTCCCAGGTGTCGCCGCCGTCGCAGGACACGTAGCTGTCGAACCAGCCGAAGGAGACCACGTCGGCATTCGCGGGGTAGACGTGCAGCGTCTGGTGACCTGCCTGGTGGTCGCACTTGGCGAAGAGGTCGCCTGTCGTGGTGTCCAGAGGAACGGCCGATCCGCACGGCTTCCAGGTGCGGCCCCCATCCGTACTAAGCAGTAGCAGGGCCAGCTTGTCGTTATGGTCAGCCGCGGCGTAGGCCCGATTGGTGTCCGAAAGGCAACTGGCCACCGCGATGTTGCCCGTGCCAACGAACTGGCCGGTGGCGTCGTTGCCGTTGATCAGGATCTTGGACGGGCCGCTGAACACCAGGTTGCCGCCGGTCCACTGGCCGAGGAAGACACCCTGCTGGCCGGCGACGCCGGCGCTCCCGGCGATGACCGTGCGGTAGCGGCCGCGGTCGACATTGCCGCGGTTGGGCCGACCCTCGGCCAGGCTGTAAAACGCCACCGTAGGAACCGTACCGGGCGAGGTGTCGATTACCGCCTGCGTCCAGACGTACTTCGCCGACACGGGAGAAGCGCCGGGCAGGCCGAGGCAGCCCCGTCTGGGTTGGGCGGGCGGAATGTCGGCCCACCAAATCCCCTCCGCCGCGACCACGAGCGTGCGGTCCAACACCAGGATGTCCCACACCGTGCCGTAGGTGAAGTTGGTGATCTGCTGCCACGACAGCATCGGCAGGGGATCCGACGGGTCCGTCACCCACAGCGACTCCCCGCCGGCGAAGACGTGGTCGTCGCCGTCAGGCCCGAAGGCCACGCGATTGAACTGGTGGGCGGTGATGCCGTCCGTGACGCATGTGGCCGACCTGCCGTCGGCGGGGCTGCGCCACAGACCCCCGTGCTCGACGGCGATGAGCACGCTGCCGTCGGGGAACGGCAGGACGTCCTTGGCACGGCCGGCGTGCCACGCGCTCCACGGCCCCTCCGCGGCCGGGTCCCAGTCGCCGTCGTGGTAGATGCCCAACGGTACCGATTGGCGCCACCGAACGAACGGATCATCGGCCATCACTAGCTACTCTCCCCCATCTGCCTGAAAACTGTCTCCCAATGCTTGCACCTGGTTGCGGAGTGCAGCCCGGATGTGCCCATCGCCCTCGCCAGATCCGTCTTACGAGCGCAGCCTAACTCTCCCATTGCTGCGCCGCCTCTACGCTATCCGACGAAGTCTCTGAGCTCGAGCCTGGCGGCAGGTTGTGGAGTAGGCGGCTGGTGCGGTACCGCATTTAAGGGCTGACGAGCGTTCCCCGGCGGTCACCCACCGGCGCGTAGGCCGCCAGAGCCCTCGCAAACGATCCGTTCCCAGCCGCCCCTCATCGAACCGGACATGAGG
>JBBSHA010000029.1:0-12888 GCA_038253595.1 Candidatus Dormibacterales bacterium | reverse complement strand
GGTCCGGGGCGCCTTCGAGCGGGGCCTTCTACTGACGCTGCTGGCCTGGATCGGAGTCGTCGCATTTCGCCTCCATCGGGTGGGCCGGGTTGCGACGCGGCCGCCACCGAGAGCGGCTCCGGTTCCGACTCCCCCACCTCCTTGACGCGCTTGACGCGCCCGTCACACGCCTGCGAGGAGCCACCGCCACCGGACATTGGCCCTCACCGCTCCGCGGTGACTGTGACGCGAGCCTCCATCGTCGAGCCCCGGCCATCGCCCAGGTACGCGCCGCGAGTTGGCGCACAGTCCATGTAGTCGCGCCCAACGGCGACCTTCACGTGCCGATCAGCCACGCGGACTGGGTGAGTGGGGTCGAACCCCAGCCAGCCGTGTCGCCCCAGCCACGCCTCGACCCACGCATGCGACTGGTGGGCCACGCCGTCGCCCTCGTAGACGTAGCCACTGACGTATCGCGCCGGGACACCAAGCCAGCGGCAGCAGGCGATCAGCACATGAGCAAAGTCCTGGCAGACCCCGATGCGGTGCGTCAGAACTTCGGCGACGTTGTGGACAGTGGTTGTTCCCTTCTCGTAGCGGAGCCGTCCGGCGATCCGGTCCGTCAGCGCTGCGACTGTCTCCTCCACCGCTGAGGGGCTGTCGATCCGGTCCCGGAACGGGGCAGCCAGCCGGCGGATCCCGGGAATGTCCATAACCGGGCCTCGAAAGCACAGCATGTCCAGCGGCGGCGGACCGTCGACGGCGAGCTCAGGACTGTCATCACGCTCCACGAGCGAGCGGGCAACGATCTCCAGCGAGTCATGCGGCTTGGGACGCTCGACATGGTGCACCGTGTTACCGAAGCCGTCCACGTAGCTGCTCAGCGGCCCGGGCGGCCGTACCTCGAGCGCGAATTCGAGCACGCTCTGGGCGGCCACCTCGGCCGGCCGCAAACGTAGCTCCATCAC
Organism: Candidatus Dormibacterales bacterium; assembly: GCA_038253595.1. GTDB lineage: Bacteria > Chloroflexota > Dormibacteria > Dormibacterales > Dormibacteraceae > JBBSHA01. Next base: position 11,941 of record JBBSHA010000029.1, on the reverse strand, counting down.
CGTCTCGGCGATCGGCCGCTGGTATGCGAAATGCGTCGAGTGCGTGATCCGGAGGCGCCTCCTCACTGCTGTTGATCCGCCACGCCGACCCGGCTCAGGATCCGGGTCGGCATGAAATAGGTTTCGCTGAGAATCGACTCGACCGTCGCGACCCCCCGGGCGGCGGCTACGCCCATCTCGGAAAGCGCCTCACCATCGAGGGTGCTCTCCACTGTGAACAGGCCCGCCAGGCGGAGTGCGGCACGATGCAGCCGTCGCCTCCGGGATCCCAGGCTACGGGCAGTTTCGACCACGCGCTCAGCCGAGAATGCGGCCGATCTTGGCATTCCCTTGTCGAACAGGAGGGCGCCGGCGACGCCGGTCACATCTGCCGGCGTCCGGTGGCCACGCACACGATAGGCCTCCAATGACCAGGCACATCTCAGCACCGCCGTCCAGTCGTTGGCATCATGCGTGCGGCGCGGCACCGATGCCGACTTGCTGGCGACAAGGCGCGTGACATTGCCGCAGCGCTCCAGGTGGCGGCCGATTCGAACGAACTCGCGCTCGGGCCCGTGGGCCATGGCATCGTCGATCAGACCGGTGACGAGATGGACCCCGAGCTGGAGATCCCGGAGGGTGTTGTGGGCCAGCAGTTCGTCGTCGGACCGGGCGCTCTCGTGCAGCACGTTGACCTGCTCGAATACCTCAGATGAAATCGATGGGCGGACGGCGCGTGCGGCCTCGGCGGCGACCTCCACCGAGGCGCGGATCTCAGCCGCCACGTCGCTGACCACCCGCCTCCGGGCACGGGCGGCGGGGCCGCCAGGGGCAGCCAGACCGGCACAGAGGGCGAGTTCGCCCCAGAACCCCACTCCGGCAGCCGACCCCTCCAGGGCCAGCTCCTGGTGCACCGAAGCCAGACGGGCGAGGTGGTCCGCTCGTTCCAGGCGGCGGCCCATCAGATAGAGCGCAGTGGCCACCCGGCTAAGCACGGGCGCCCTCGGCGAGCACCCAGGTATCCCGGCTTCCGCCGCCCTGCGAGCTGTTGACCACGGTCGAACCGGCCCTGAGAGCGACACGCGTCAACCCGCCGGGGCAGACAGAGGTTGAGTCCCCGGTGACCACAAAGGGCCTGAAGTCCTGCTTCCGATTCGCGAAACCGTCCCGCGTCAGCGTCGCGTGCAGCGAGAGTTCCACCAGCGGTTGGGCGATGAAGCTTCTCGGATGGCTCAGGATCCGGCGCCTGAACTCCTCCCTCCTGGCCGCCGACGCCATCGGCCCGACCAGCATTCCCTGTCCGCCGGAACCATCGACCGTCTTGACAACCAGGTCAGCGAGGTGCTCGAGAACAAAGCGGCGATCCCGCTCGCGCAGGCAGAGGTAAGTGCGCACGTTGTCGAGGACCGGCTCTTCGCCGAGGTAGTAGCGGATGATTTCCGGCACCAGTGCATACACGGCCTTGTCGTCGGCGACGCCGTTCCCGAGACCGTTGGCGATCGCGACGTTGCCCCGCCGGTACGCGTTGACGAGACCCGACAGTCCCACCAGCGAGTCCGTCCGGCCGAAGGTGGGATCGATGTAGTCGTCATCGATCCGGCGGTAGATGACGTCCAGCCGCGCCAATCCCTCGGTGGTGCGCATGTAGACCCTCTCGTCACGGACGGTGAGGTCCGATCCCTGCACCAGCTCTATACCCATCTGCTTGGCGAGGTAGACGTGCTCGAAATAGGCGGAATTCAGCGGTCCCGGCGTGAGCAGGGCCACTCGCGGGTCGCCACCAGCACCAGGTGGGGCGATGGCTCGGAGACTGGCGAGCATCGCGTCTATGAAGCCTTCGATCGGCCGCACCTCGTAGGCGCCGAAGAGCTCGGGCAGAACTCGACGCATCACGCGCCGGTTGTTGAGAACATAGGAGATGCCGGATGGCGTCCGCAGGTTGTCCTCGAGGACGACGAACGCGCCGTCGGGGCGCCGGACGAGATCGATCCCTGCGAGCTGACAGTGAATGCCCTTGGGGACCGGGAAGCCCACCAGCTCCCGCCGGAACAGCGGCGAGGAGAGCACGACCTCCGGCGGCACCGCGCGGTTGCCCAGAATCCGTTGCCGGCCATACACATCCGCCAGGAACAGGTTGAGCGCTGTCACTCGCTGGACCAGGCCGACCTCAATGCGGTGCCACTCATCGGGTCGCAGGATTCTAGGCACGACATCGAACGGGAGCAGCCTGTCCGGGCCACCTTGCGAGTGGTGGACACTGAAGGTGATCGCCTCCGTCCGGAAGGCTGATTCCGCCAGCGCCCGCCGGCGCCTGAGCTCGGCCAGTGAGAGCGACCCGATGCTCGCCCACAGGGCCCGGTAGGCCTCGCGAGGGTGTCCCGTCGGCCCCATGATCTCGTCGTACGGAGGCGCCGACGAGTCGAACGGGCTCTCGGTCACAGGCACCTCCCCTCAGGGCTCAGGGTAGGGCTCGGCCATCCGATAGTTGCCGTGCGAAGCTCACCTCCACCATGCATGACATCCTGTGCGCTCTGCACGAACCCCGTTTCGCCCTCCAACCGATATTGTTGGCCAGGAATGCCAGCCAGCGATGGGCTGCCGGAACAACTGCTTGAGCTTCGCCTCGGGTGCCGGCTTGAGTTCGAGAGCGTCAACGCCTCGCCGATCGCCCTGATGGTGGAACCGGCGCCCGAGGCCACGCTGTCGGTTCACTGGACGCTGCCGGATGGTGCCGACCCGCCGCCGCCCGAGTGCGATGCACACGGCAATCGCGTCCGCCGCCTGGTGCTGCCGGTCGGCCTGACCGTCATCGGGTACGAGGCGACCGTGAGGGCCACCGTCGACGCCGACCCCGACCCGGCCGGCGCCGGCCAGCATCTGGTCCAGGACCTGCCGGCGGACGTGTTGCCCTTTCTGCTTCCCAGCCGGTACTGCGAGTCAGATCGGCTGGTTGAGATGGCCTGGACTCTGTTCGGCGACAGGCCAGCGGGAGCACCGCGTGTCCAGGCGGTGTGCGATTGGGTCCACGGACACCTCACGTTTGGCTACGGGACGTCAGACTCTCACACCTCCGCCTGGGACGTCCTTGCTTCGGGGCGGGGCGTGTGCCGTGACTTCGCGCATCTGGCGATCGGCTTCTGTCGTGCGCTATCCATCCCAACGCGCTATGCCTTCGGCTACCTTCCCGACATCGGCGTGCCGCCGCCGCCCGAGCCGATGGACTTCTGCGCTTGGATGGAGGTTTATCTCGACCGGAACTGGTGGGCATTCGATCCCAGGAACCTTGCACGCCGGATCGGCCGAAGGGTCGTCGGCCGGGGCCGCGATGCGGCTGATGTCGCAATGATCACCACGTGGGGACCCGCCCAGCTTCGGGCGATGAAGGTCATCGCGGAGTCCACTTCGTGACTCGGCGGAGAGCGACCGCCGCGCGGGACCTGGTCCAAGGCGTTGTCGCCTGGGACGAGGTTGACTGGGACCGAGCCCAGAGGGTCCGCTTCCACGTGGGCCAGAGGTTCGCCTACCGCTATCCCACACCGATCACCAAACTCGACCATCGCTTGATGGTGCTGCCGCCACGGGCGGGCGCTCGTGGCCGGCGAATCGGCGACAAATTCACCATGGACGTGGTCGGGACTGTCGCCGAGATCGCCGATGGCTTTGGCAACGCCGTGTTGGCGATTCACGCTCCGCATGTCCAGGAGTCCGTCAGCTTTGCGACGGAGTTCGTCGTCGAGCAGGACCGCGTCCCCCCGGATGCACCCCTTGCAACGTCATGGCTGAACCACCTTGGAATGCTCACCGCGACATCACGGACGGCGCCGGGCCCTCGAGTGGTTGACCTGGCGAGGCACGCCACGGGCGCGGGGGGCGGATCGCTCGCCATGGCGGAATCCATCTGCGCCGCGGTTCGATCGGCGCTCATCTACGGTCCTGGGATGACGGACGTGGACACCTCCGCCGAAGCCGCGCTCGCGGCTGGGGGCGGCGTCTGCCAGGACTACGCGCACGTGATGATTGCAGCCTGCCGCGCGGTCGGAATCCCCGCCCGCTATGTGAGCGGCCATCTCGTAGGGGAGGGTGGCACGCACGCTTGGGTGGAGGCTGTCATTGAAGACGGCGGCCGGCCGGTCGTCCGGGGCTTCGACCCCACTCACGGCCGAGTGGTTGGCATGACCTACCTCGCCATCGCCGCCGGCCGTGACTATGGAGATGTCGCACCCACTTCGGGGACGTACGTGGGGGAGACGGGGGGCGTGCTCGAGTGTGCTCGCCGGATGACGATCTGCGGGATTGACTACGAGCGCACTCCCCTGTCGGCCTAACGGCCCAACCGTGGCCTGGCCGCCCACCCAATATGGGCTTCGGAGGGGAACCGCGGCCTGGATCAGTGCAACCAGACAGACGCGGAATGGTCAGGATTATTCGAGCCGAAACGATGGTCCATGCCTCCCCCGAAGACCACTCGACCTGGCTCTCGGGCGCCGTAGCCGCGATGTCGAGCTCGAGCCCACCCCGGGCGCAGGTCCAGGCCCTCTCCAGGTCACTCGGGCAGCCGCCCTTTCAACGCGGTCCACGCAGGCTGGAGCAGACCCCGGCGGGAGCCGCCCTTCACGCCCGGGCGGGCCGGATTCTGGCGCTCGTTGCGGGAGACCGGCGACGCGCTCGATGCCATCGTCGGAGTCCGGACCGGATCAATCCGGATCGCGGTGACACCACCGTCGGGATCTACGTGTTTGCCGCGACCGGTGCACTTGGCGGCCGGATGCACCGCCCGGAGGCGGTGGACCCAGTGCTCTTGGGTGGTCAAGTGGTGGAGGCGGCGGGAGTTGAACCCGCCCTTCCCCTACTTGAAATAGCCTATTTGAATACGGGAAGTGCGCACCAAGGTGCACCAAAAAGCACTAATCGGCGCCCCGGTAGGGGTCAGCGTAGGGGTCAGACACGTCGCCTGTGGGCAGGGCCGGCGTCGAGCTGGCCACCATCGTCTCCCCAGCCGGCCGCCGCGTCGCCCCCCCCCCCGCCGGCTCCAGCGTGGGGCGCGGCTGGAAGCGCCGCGCCCCCAACCGGTCGAGCGCCCCCGCCGGCCCGGGGGCGGTCTCGATCGACTCCCAGCGCGGCAGCCAGCGGCCACCGGGGTGCTCGGGCGGGAGCAGCTCGCGGCGGCGCCAGTCGATCACCGTGTTCCGGAGGATCACGTACAGCCACGACCTCCAGGACTTCGAGGGCCGCCGATGGGTTGCCCATGCCTTCATCAGGGTGTCCTGCACCAGGTCCTCAGCGTCGCCGTGCCCAAAGGTCAGGCGGCGTGCACGCTTGAGCAGGTCCGGACGCGTCGCCCCCAAGAAGTCGCCGAAGTCGGGGCCGGTGGCGCCGATCGGGGCGGGAGTACCGCCGGGCGCCGCCAGATCGGCCACCCCGCAAGGGTACCGCCTCCCGTCAGACCTCGTCCCCTGCCGCCCGGACCGTCTCGACGTACTCCTGCCGCACCTCCTCAGGCACCTTGGCGACCCGCTGCCAGCGCGAGGAGTCCTTGGGGGAGACGCCGAGAGAACCAAGTGACAGCTTGTCACTTGGTCGTCCGCCGTCCGCGCGAGTGGCTCGCTGCCCGTTCTCGGCCATTGCCCGCAGCATCTCGCCGGCCCTGGCCTGGGCCTCGATCCGGATCGCGGCTCAGGCACCTTGGCCACCTGCTGCCAGCGGTGGGAATCTTTCTTGTCGACTCCGAGATCGGAAAGCAAAGTTCCAGCCTGGAACTTTGCTTCTGAGCGGTCGCCGCCTCGACCTTCCCGCTGCCCGCTCTCGGCCATCGAGCGCAGCATCTCGCCGGCCCGGGCCTCACCGTGAGCGCGGCTGCTGGACGGACCGCCAGCCTCCCGATTACCGGAGTGCGGGGAGTCGCCTCCCACCCTCCTAGGGCCTTAGCGTGGCTCTCAGGGCCTCGCTTCCTCCGTCCCCAAGAAATCAGGGGGAGCGGCGGCCAGTAGGGAGAGCACCAGGCTGTTCCGACCGACCACGATGTCGGTCAGCGCCCTGACCTCCTGGCGCAGCTGCGCGACCTCACCCTGTCCGTCCGCCTTCGTCCTCGTCGCCATTGCAGCTTTCATGGGCGCGAGTCTGCGCCCGCCCTACGCGCTATGCAAGTGCGGGCCGCATTTCGGGCGCATTTCGTCGCGAATGTCCGCACATTCGGACCCCGAAGTCCGCACATATGGACGTGGGCCCCATATCCTTGAATCAGTAGGGGAGATCGGGGTTCACTTAGCCGCGGCCTTGAACGGCCGCGGGCCGTGATGAATCGGGAGGCGAGCGCCCGCCGGGTTCGGCTTACCGAGGACCGGAACGGGTGGGGTCAGCCCAGTCGGTTCCGGCTTGCCCACAGCCGTCCCCCCAGGGGTGATCGTGACCTTGCCGGGCGGTGTGTTGGGTGGCTTAGCCATAGGGCGCGCTCACAAGGAGGGTTCCGGGTTCGGTGATCGCCCGGCCCGCATCATCGCGTCGTGTTATCCATGTGGTCGTCTGCCAAGAACCGTTTCGGCGCATCGTCAAAATCAGAGATGCGAAGGCTCCCAGCCCCAGGATCTCCATACAGCGAAAGGCGGACAACCGATCGGCCGGCGAGGGCTTGACGTCGGGCTCGGGGTGGCTGTGGTAATCGCCCAGAATCTGATCGCGCCCGTCGCGATTCCCATCGGCGAGGCGTTGGCGTGCGTCCCCAATATCAAGCGAGATATAGCCGTAGGAGCGCTGGGCGTCCTGGGCAGCGGCGAAGTGATCAACGATCTCGAGGCGGTCGTCTTCGACAACTCTCCCGACGAGATAGCCGCCAGCCTCCCGGCCGTCCGATCGCGCATCAATCAGGTCGACGATGCGCCCATGGCAGTATTTGTCCATGAATACGGCGACGCCGGTCGTCAGGGGAGTGGCGCGGAGCGCGGGTGTGGGGGTTGAGGTGGGCATGGCTGCTCTCCCTGGAATCTGGGATGGACGGGATCGCGAAATCGCCGATGATCGCGCCTGGACGGCCAGCGGTCGAAGGGAAGTGACAGACCTCCGAGCCGCCGACCGGCCAACCGCTACCGTGCCGAGACTGCCGCGGTCGGCCGAGCTCAACATCGCTGCTTTTCTGTAGAGCCGCTCGAAACCCAGATTCATAGGTCCTGCGAGGGAGCGGGACTCGGGTCTCGGTCCTAGCGAACGGCCAGCGCGAGCGACCCACCCCCCCCACCTACATCAGCGCCCTTGGCTGAATTGCACTGTCGGCAGAGAATTGCTACGTTGGTCCTGTTTGAGTGTCCACCCAGCGAGAGTGGCACGCGATGGTCGCCAGTTAGATCGTTGGCATCGTGAGCAGGTCTGCCATATCCAGGGCACACGTGCCCATGCAGTGCCACCCACTCACGGCCGCAGCGCAGGCAGCGCCGGCGCCCGTCCGCCTGTGGCTCGTAGTCCACGATGCCGCAGCCGGAGCAGGCGTCGAAGGCGCTGAGCGCGGCCTCGGTGCCCAGGTGGCCCAGCTCGGCGCGGGGATGCCACCTGCTGGCCTGGGCCGGGCGGTAGATGGCACCGCAACCCTGGGGACCAGCGCATAGCCGCCGGCCGTTGGTGACGTGGCTCCAGGGCAGTCCGCCGCAGGATGGGCAGCCACGACGATCCTGGCTGCTCATAGCCTGCGCCTCGTCCGTCTGAGCGCGGCCCTCATCTCCAGCGCCAGCAGGGGGGCGAGAACTTCCAGTTCATCCAGCGTCACCGGGATGCCCGGTTCAGACCGGGCCAGCGCGATCATCTTGGTGATCGCCCGGAGCGACCCGGACCGAAGCTCCCATTCGATGTCCGACTCCCCGAGACCGGTGGGCCGTCCATGAATGCCCAGGCAACCGGACAGCCGTCCGCGGCGAGGGCCTGCTGAATCCGGCGGGCCTTGCTCACCCAGTCCTCGGCCAGGCAGCACGAGCCGTCGGCCTCGTGCTCCACATCGAAGGTGGTCACCTTCCCCGGCTTCCCGGCCATGCGGCGAAAGGCAGCCAGCACCTCGCGCCGGTGCCGGCGGCTCGCGCAGGTATTGGAGGTGGTCGATGGCCACGGGGTAAGGGATCATTTGCCCGTCTCCACTTGACGGTCGTGGGCAGCCGCCCAGTCCAGCGCCCCCTCGCGGGTGGCGAAGAGGCCAGCTCCGAGCGGCTCCCCGGCCGGGGTCTGCAGCTGCCACTCTCCGGGGTTGAGATGGGCCAGGTGGAGGGGTTCTCGATGGCCGTTGGACGAAGTCCTCGTAACGGCTCGTAACGGCTGATACGCCTGTTTCCAGTTTTCCTCACGCGTACCCGTACTAGGAAAAAACTGGGGATTGCCGTCACGGGCGTTACGAGCCGTTACGGGCAATACGGAAATTCCCCACCAGCCGCGAAACGGCGCGGGATCGGAGGGGTCTGGACGCCGGTTTTCCGGCTCGCATCCACGCCGCCGATCAGCGCCCGCTCGGTATGGTTCCAGGCCACCTTCTGGGGGCCGGTGGCCAGGTATGCGGAGATGCCCCTGACCGGAGTCGGGGCCGAGGAGACCCTGAAAATCAGCTTCTACGTGCCCCCGGGGTCGCCGGCCGTGGCGCTTTTCTGGGATGCCGTCGACCCGCTGAGCGGCCGCGCGATCCCGTATCCAAACCGAGCCGGCCCCGAGTCGACGCCCTCCCGGCGGGTCGCGGTGGCGACCGGGTATGGACTCCGGAAGCCGGCCCTGCTGCGGCTGGGGACGATCGAGTCGCGGGTCGCCAGCCTCGCGCCCCCCTGGCTGCCACAGCCTCTGCCCTCGCTGCTGGCGGTGGCGGGTCTCCTGCTCGGGGCTGCGCTGGTGGCCGCGATCGCGGCCGCCGGGCCGTATTCTGCGGAGGATGCCGAGGCTGAAGGAGGTCGCCAAGAACTGGCTCCGAAGCAACCCGCGGGCCCATGAGGTGGTTGTCCCGATCATCAGGCTGCTTCGGCCCGCACGCTCCGACCTGCTTCCCGGCCGGCCGCCCAACCAGGCGCCGATCCAGGTGCCGATCCAGGTGCCCGGCTGCCAGACCTTCTACATGCTCGACCAGGGCGGCCGCGACCAGGGCGGCCGCGACCAGATTGTCCGCGACGTCCGCCGCTCTGGATGGGCCAGCTACGAGCACCCGCTGCCCCAGGTTCTGGCCGTGGTGGCCCGGCTCAGCCGGGGCGCCTTCTGGGACGTCGGGGCGAACACCGGCTTCTACACCCTGCTCGCGCTGGCCTGCGGCCCGCGTCTGCGGGCTGAGGCTTTCGAGCCCTTCCCCCCGGCCGCGGAGGCCCTGGCTGCCAACCTCTCGATCAACCGGTCCGGCCGGCGGGCGACGATCGTGGCCAAAGCGGCCGGGGCTGCGCCCGGGCAGGCTCAACTGTGGCTGCCGCCGGCCGACCATGGGCTGATCGAGACCAGCTCGTCGCTGAACTCCGACGTCAAGGAGGTCCACTCGGGCTCGATCACGGTCGACGTGATCCGGCTCGACGATCACCCGATTCGGGATGCCGAGCCCTCGATCCTGAAGATCGACGTTGAGAGCCTGGAGCACGTCGTGATGGAGGGAGCGACTCGGGTTTTTGAGCAGGCCCGTCCCCTGGTCTTCCTGGAGGTCCTGCCGAAGGCCGAGCTGGCTGCCCTGGAACGACTCCGGGTGGCCCACCGCTACACCGACGTGAGGCTCCGGCCGGACGGGGCCGTGATCGGCGAGCCGATCGATTATGACGAAGCTGCCTGGAACCACCTTCTGATTCCGACTGAGGCGCTGCCACGATGGGCGGCGGTGGCGCAGTCGGCCCTCGATTGAGCAGCCTCAGGGGAGGACGCCCGCTTCCATATCTGGGCCTGATCCTGCTCGCCGTCCTGCTCGTCGGAGTCCACGTCCGAGCCGTGCCGAAGCTGTCGCCGATCGACGAGTTCCAGCACGCGGACGCCCTCCACCGAGCCGTCCAGGGTCAGCTCACGACGACCGGTGACCTGGTCGGCGGTGGCGTCCGCAAAGCCGCCGCCTGCCGGGGCGTGGAGAAGGTGAAGCTGCCACCCTGCGCCGGCAGCCATGCTCCGCAGGAGTTCCCGGATGCTGGATTCGACACCGCCGACATTCACCCTCCGGCCTACTACTTCCTCACCGCCTGGCTCTCCGCCCCCCTCCGCTGGACCGGTCTGAACGAGATCGACGCCGGGCGCCTGGTGGGTGGCCTGTGGCTCAGCCTGGGTCTGATTCTGCTCTGGGAGGTGGCCCTGGCGATCGGGGCCTCCAGGCCGGCCGCGGCCGCCGTCTGCGTGCTCGCCGCGACCACCGTCAGCGTGCTCGAGGCTTCCGCCAGCATCGGCCCCGACGCGACCGCGATGGCGGCGGGAGGGTTGGTCACACTGGCGGTGATCCGGGTCGAGGAGGGACGCTGGCCGGTGTGGGCCGTGGGTGGCGCCGGCCTCTTCGCCGGGGCCACCAAGGCCCACAACCTAGTTGCGGTCTTCGCCGGCAGCGTCCAGCGGTGGCTCCCGGCGACGGCCGGGGGGCGCCGGCGGGCCCTGGTCGAAGCTCTCATCCTGGTCGCCGCCGGGGGGGTGGTACAGGCTGCCTGGCTACTGATCCGGCATGCCCTCGGCCACGTCGGCGGATCAGCGATCCCCCTCAGTCAGGCCGAGTTCGTCAGCAGCCTCCCGGCTCGTGACGTGATCCCGCAGGCCGTCCAGTTCATAACCCCGGTCAACAGCCCGTACACGCCGGAGGTCCTGGCCAACTGGCAGGTCGGCATCATTCACTACATCCTGAACGTGCTGCTGACCGGGGCCGCCCTGGGCGGGGTGCTGTTCCTGCCCAGCGGCAGCCGGGCGAGATCGGTTGCGATCGGCACCGCGATCGCGGCCCTGACCGGCGGCCCGCTGCTGGTGATCGCCACCTACCTGGCCACCCATTCCTTCGTACCCTCCTTCCCTCGTTACGGGCTCAGTCTCCTGCCTGGGATGTTCGCCCTCGTGGCGGCCGGCTGCGGGCGCCGGCTGCCGCTGGCGGCGGTGAGCCTGCTCGGGGTGGTGAGCCTGCTGGCCGTGATGGCCTACCTGCTGCCGGCGGCCCTCCGCTAGGATCCTGTGCGGCGAGCCCGGATCGTCTTTCGGAGCTTGCCCGCCGCCCGCCGGAGAAACGGGCCAGGACCTTCCCTGCGCAGGAACCAGAGCGCGCGCCGGGCGCTGCCCGAAGGGGGCTGGGCCCCGTCCGCAAGGTCGGGCTTGCGCTGGAGGTCGCCGGCACGCCAGGGCTCGGCGCAGTACCGCACCAGGGGTTCCAGGGCCCGCGCCCAGGTGAAGTCGGGCTGTTCAGCCCTCACAGCGGCCGCGGCCGCGGCTCGCGCCCCCTCGTCGCCCAGCATTTCGGTCAGGGCTCGGACCAGCCCCGGCACGTCCTCATAGCCGGGGCCTGCCAGGTTCGGCCGCCCGTTCCCCGGCTGGTCAGCGCGTTCTGGGCCAGCTTGCTGCGGGTCGTGTCTCTCATTTCGTGTGCCTCCTTCGGAACTTAAAAAAAGTGTCGAACGGCCCCGCTCGCCATTGGGCGCTATCGGCTTTTTTGATTCACCGGGGGTCATCGCTTTCATTCGCCCTTCGCCGTTCGACGACTGTGACTGTGCGACACAGACTGATGACATCCATCGTCCGCCGCCAGCGCCCGTCCGCCGGACACGTACACCAACCCGCAGCGCAGACAACGCCTCCGCCCGTCGGGCAGCGGCTGGTAGTCCACAATCGCGCAGGTGGGGCAGGCGTCCCCGGCGCTGAGCGCGACCTCCTGGCCCAGGGTGCCCAGGGTGCCCAGGGTGCCCAGGGTGCCCAGGGTACCCAGGGCGGCCAGGGTATGCCGCCTGCTGGCCTGGGCCAGGCTGTAGGCGGTGCCGCAGCCCGCGGGTCCAGCGCAGCGCCGGAGTCCGCCGTCGGCGCGGCTCCATGGCAG
>JBBSHA010000028.1:0-12914 GCA_038253595.1 Candidatus Dormibacterales bacterium | reverse complement strand
GGAAAGCCGGCGCCGGCGACTGCCGCGCAGAGCCGCTGGGCGACCAGCAGCCCCTCGGCGGCGGTGGTGTTGGGCATCAGCACCACGAACTCCTCGCCGCCATACCGGAAGGGCATGTCCACCTCGCGCAGGCCGCCCCCTGCGAGCAGCGCGCCCAGCCGATGCAGCACCTCGTCGCCGGCCTGGTGGCCGTGGCTGTCGTTGTAGTGCTTGAAGTGGTCGACGTCGATCATCATCACGGCCAGCGGCACCGAATAGCGGGCGGAGCGGTCGACCTCCTGCTGGAGGCGGCGATCGAACGCCCGCCGGTTGCCGAGCCCGGTCGTGGCGTCGGTCAGCGAGTTGGACTCCGCGGCCGCGAAGAGGCGGGCGTTCTCGTAGGCGGTGGCGCTCTGGTTGAGCAGACCCTGCATGAACTGCCGGTCCTCCTCGCTGAACGCCGACCGGCGCGCGTCCACCGCGATCAGCGTGCCCAGGCGACGGCCCGGAAGCTCCATCGGCAGCTCCAGCTTGGAGCGGCCAAAGGGCTGGCTGCGCTCACCGCTCGACACCACCAGCCGGTCCCCCAGGACCACCCCGTGCCAGCTGTGGGGAAACACCTCGCCCAGCGACTGCATGACCACCTCGAGCACGATGTCCTGGTCCAGGTGGCGGCCCACCAGCGGGCCGAAGCGGACCAGCAGCTCGAGCCGGCGGGCGCGCTCGCGAACCTGCCCGCGCAGGCGGTCGCCCTCTCGGGCCAGCAGCCCGGCCACGATCGCGGGCAGGACCAGGCCGGCGGCGCGCAGGGCTGAGGCCGGCCCGGGATGCGCCAGCGTCTGGGCGATCGCCACCAGCGCCATGACGAACGCAAACCCGGCGACCCCGCGCCAGCGGTGGAGCGCCGCCGCCTCGACCCCGACCATCGCCACCGCGATCCCGCCGGCGCCACCCCGCTCGCCGTCGAACAGGTTCAGCCAGAGCAGGGCCAGCACCAGGTCGGCGCCCAGCAGGGCCAGGTTCAGAGGGGTCAGCCAGCCGGCAGGCAGGCGGCGCGCGGAGGCGGCGCCCACGTTGTAGGCGCCCATCACGGCGGCCAGCCCGAGATCCACCGCGGCCCCGCGCGGCGAGGCGGCGAGGGCGGCCTGCACCAACCCGAGGGCGACCAGCGCCCATCTGGCGCGCGAGATCAGGACGGTGAGGCCGGGGTCGGGGTGGGCCTGGATCATGGGCGCCGACTCTATATACAACCCGCCCCCGTCATCCCGGCGGGCGGGCAGGGTGTGTCGGCGAGAGGACTCGAACCTCCACGGGTCGCCCCACCAGCTCCTAAGGCTGGCGCGTCTACCATTTCGCCACGCCGACGCTTGGAAGGGCCATTATTCCCCCTGGGATGGAGACCTCGCTGCCCCGCGTGGACCTGTTCCGCGTTCCCGAGCTGGGCAACTCCGGGTACCTGGTCTCCGACCCCGACAGCGGCGTGGCGGTCGCGATCGACCCCGTCCGCGACGTGGGCCAGTACCTGCGCCGGGCGGACGAGATCGGCGTCCGCATCACCCACACCCTGGAGACCCACGTCCACAACGACTTCGTGTCGGGTGCCCGGGAGCTGGAGGCGGAGACCGGCGCCGTCATCTGCGCCGCCGAGGACAGCGGCCTCGAGCATCGCTTCCGGCCGCTGGCCGAGGGCGCCGAGGTGACGCTTGGCCGCTGGCGGCTGCGCGCCCGGCGCACCCCCGGCCACACGCCCAACCACCTCGCCTATGTGCTGGCCGGCCCGGCGGCCGAGGAGCAGGCGCTGTTCTCCGGGGGCGCCCTGATGGTCGGTGCCATCGCCCGCACCGATCTCTTCGGCCCCCACCTGGCCACCCATCTGGCGCTGGAGGCCTTCCGCACCCTCCATGTCCGGCTCCGGTACCTTCCGGACGCGGCCGCGCTGTACCCGACCCATGGCGGCGGCTCGTTCTGCGCCGCGGCGACCTCGGGCGAGCTGACCTCGACCATGGGCGCCGAGCGCCTGACCAACCCCTTCCTGACCACCACGGAGTTGATGCCGTTCATCGCCCGTGCCCTCCACCAGGGACCCTATCCCACCTACTACCGCGACATGCAGGCGATCAACCGCCAGGGTGCCAACCTGCTGGGGCGGCAGCTGCCGGAGCTGGCCCGGCTGACCGCCGACGCCACCGACTACCGGCTCAAGCTGGGCGCCGCGCTGGTCGACGTGCGGGGGGGGCGCGAATACGACCGCGGCCACATCCCGGGCAGCTACAACGTGGGCCTGGAGGGTCCCTTCAGCGCCTGGGTCGGCTGGGTGGTCGAGCGGGGGCGGCCGATCGTCCTGGCCGGCGGCACCCGCGCGCAGCACGAGGACGCCCACCGCCAGCTGCTCCGAATCGGCTTCGACAGCGTCGCCGGAGAGCTGGACGGCGGCATCGACGCCTGGACCGCCAGCGGCCGCGACCTGGCCACCTTCGCAACCGCGGATGTCGAGGACCTGGCCAGCTGGGTGCTGAGCGCCGAGCCGATGACGGTGATCGACGCCCGCGACGAGCACGAGTGGGTGCACGGCCACGTGCCCGGCGCGGTCCACCTGCCGGTGGCCTCGATCTCCCATCACGCCCACGAGCTTCCCCGCGAGGCCCCGGTGGCGGTGCACTGCGGCGTCGGCTACCGGGCGGCGATCGCGGCCAGCCTGCTCGAGCAGGCCGGCGTGCGCGGCATCATCCACGTGATCGCTCCCTACTCCGACTGGGACCGGCTCCACCTGGCGGAGACGGTTCCCGGCTGACCTTTGTAGAGGGCGGCCACCTCGCCGGCCGCCTCCGCCAGGGCGGCGCGCAGTGGCGCCGGCTCGATCACCTCCACCGCGGTCCCGAAGCTGAGCAACAGGGCACGGGCCGCCTCCAGGGCGGGGAAGCGAAAACGCACGGTGTCGCCCTCGGGGACCCCGTCCACCCGCTCGCCCGCGACCCTCAGCACCAGGCCCATCCAGCCCGGCGCCACCCGGGCCGTGACCTCGAAGGCCGGCCGCGCCGGCGACATCGCCTCCAGCCGCTCCCGCCAGGCTGCCCGCAGATCGAAGCCGGGGCGGCGGACGAACCTCTCGTCGAGCAGTTCGGCCGCCTCGACCCGGGAAAGCCGGAACAGCCGCTGGCCGCCGTCCACCAGGCCGAGCAGGTACCAGACGCCGGCCTTGGCCACCAGGCCGTAGGGGTCCACCAGCCGCTCCACCAGGCCGGCCTCCGCCCGCCGGTAGCGGAGGCGCAGGCGGCGCTCGGCGAACACTGCGTCCTGGACCAGGCGCAGGTGGGCGGGCGTCTCGCTCCGGCGTCCCCAGCCGGTCGAGTCCACCAGCACCCGGTCGCCCGCCGAGGCCGGGTGGCTGCGGCCCGCGCCCAGCGCCGCTAGGGCGGCGTCTCCGGCAGTGGCGAAGAGGGCGTTCAATTCGGCGTCGCTGAGCCCCGTCAGATCGGTCCGCCAGCCGTCCAGCAGCTGGATGCCGCCCAGCCGGCCGGTCTCGGTCACCACCGGCACCCCGGCCGCGCCGAGCGCGTCCACGTCCCGGTACACGGTTCGCTTGGAGACCTCCAGCCGCTCGGCCAGGCGGGCGGCGCTCATACGGCCATGGGCCTGGAGGACCAGCAGCATGGCCAGGAGCCGGTCGGCGCGCATGTTTCGCAAATGATGACAGAGGATGGCAACATTGGGTGGGTAGGCTGCCGTGCATGAGCACCACCACCGTCGCGACGTTTGAGATCCGCCCACGGGGGCCGTTCGCGCTGGAGCAGAGCGCGGACTTCATCGGAGGCTGGGTCAAGCCCACGGCCGAGGGCGCCGGCGCTGCCGGCCACCTCCACCTGGCCTTCCTGCTCGATACCACCTGGGAGCCAGTCGGGGTCTGCCTCCAGGAGCGGAACGGCGCGGTTCACGGAGAGATCTACGGAGGGGCGCCGGCCCGCGCGGTGGCGGCCCAGGTGGCCCGGATCCTGAGCCTGGACGTGGACGCCCGCGACTGGCCGGCCGCCGGCGCCCAGGACCCGGTGGTGGCGGCGCTGCAGGCCCGGTTTCCGGGCTTCCGGCCCGTGCTCTTCCCCGATGCCTACGAGGCCGCCGCCTGGTGCCTGATCTCGAGCCGGATCACGATGCGCCAGGCCGCCGCCGTCAAGGACCGGCTGACCCGCGAGCTGGGCTACGCGCTCTCGGTCCACGGCCATCCCATGTGGGCCTTTCCAGGTCCCGACCGGCTGGCCGCCCTGGAGGAATACCCCGGCCTCTTCGGGCGCAAGGTCGAGTACCTGGGCGGACTCGGCCGGGCCGCCCTCCGCGGCGAGCTCGACACCGCCGCCCTGCGGGCGCTGCCGGAAGCGGAGGCCCTCGCCCACCTCCAGCGGCTGGCCGGCATCGGTCCCTTCGGCGCCGGGCTGATCCGGCTGCGGGAGGGGGGGGCGGTGGACGAGCTGCCCCGCGGGGAGGTCCGGCTGGAGCGGGCGGTCCGGCTGGCGTACGGACTGCCAGACGATTCCGGGCCGGACGGCCTGGAGCGCATCGCCGGGGGCTGGCGCCCCTACCGGACCTGGGTGGCGGTCCACCTCCGCCGCCAGCTGGGCGAGGGGGGCGGGATGGCCCACCTGGCCGGCACCGACAGCCGGCCCGGCACCGGCTGAGGCGGCGGTCCGGGGCCGGCCGGCAGGCAGCCGCCGCGTGCGGTTACCGTTGCCAGGAGTGAACGGTCCGCTCGCCGGCCTTCGAGTGCTCGACCTGACGCGCGTGCTGGCCGGACCCTTCGCGACCATGATGCTGGCCGACCTCGGGGCCGAGGTGATCAAGGTCGAGCGGCCCGGCGACGGCGACGAGACCCGCTCCATACCGCCCCACCAGGAGGGCGAGAGCCACTACTTCATGTCCATCAACCGCAACAAGCCCGGGATCGTGGTCGACCTCAAGGATCCCCGGGGCCGGGAGGTCGCCCTCGACCTGGCCCGGCGCTCGGAGGTGTGCATGGACAACTTCCGGCCCGGGGTCGCCGGCCGCCTCGGCCTCGACCACGACGCGCTCCGGAGCGTCAACCCGGAGATCATCTGCGCCTCCATCTCGGCCTTCGGCCAGACCGGACCCTGGGCCGGGCGGAGCGCGTTCGACGTCGCCATGCAGGCGATGGCGGGGGCCATGAGCCTGACGGGCGAGCCGGGCGGAACCCCGATGCGCATGGGCCTGCCCATGGCCGACCTGGGCACCGGGCTGGTGGCCGTGATCGGAGTCCTGGCCGCCGTGGTCGAGAAGCAGCGCACCGGCCGCGGCCAGATGGTCGACATCAGCATGTTCGACGCGATGACCGCCCTCCTGACCCAGTTCGCCGGGCGCTGGTTCATGACTGGCGAGAGCGCCGAGCCGGTCGGCAGCGGCCATCCCGGGGTGTCACCGTACGGCGCCTACGAGGCCGCGGACGGCCACATCGTGATCGCCAACCTGGGCGAGAGCTTCTGGCCCAAGATCGCACTCGCGATCGGCCGCCCCGAGCTGGCGGGCGACGAGCGCTACCTCACCAACCAGCTCCGCCTGGAGCGCCGGGCGGAGATCGACGGGCTGATCACGGCGGCCACCCGGACCCGCCCGGTGGCCGAGTGGGAGCGGATCTTCGAGGCCCACGACGTGCCCCACGCCCCGGTGATGAGGGTGGGCCAGGTGCTCGAGCACCCGCAGGCCGCCGCCCGCGGGATGGTCACCGAGATCGACCATCCCAAGCTGGGGCGGATGCGGACGACGGGACGGGCAATCCACTTTCCGGCCCACGACCGGGACCGGTTCGAGCCGGCGCCGCTGCTCGGCCAGCACACCGACGAGGTTCTCCGCGAAGTCCTCGGCTACCCGAGCGCCCGGATCCAGGCCCTGAGGAGCGCCGGTGTCGTCGCCTGAGGCGGCCAAGCGGCTGGCCCAGCATCAGTTCGGGCGCGCGGCCGCCGCCTACGTGAGCAGCGCCATCCTCGCCGAGGGTGAGGAGCTGGCGCGCCTGGTCGAGGTGGCCCGCCTCGGCGGCGGCGAGCGCGTGCTCGACATCGCGACCGGCGGCGGTCACACCGCCCTCGCCTTCGCGCCCCACGTCCGGGAGGTGGTGGCCACCGACCTGACGCCCCGGATGCTGGAGGCGGCGGTCGCCCACCTGCGGGGGCGGGGGGCGGGCAACGTGCGCTTCGAGGTCGCCGACGCCGAGGCGCTGCCCCACCGCGACGGCGAGTTCGACGTGGTCAGCACCCGCTACGCGCCCCACCACTTCCCGGCGCCCGCTGCCTTCGCCGGCGAGGCGGCCCGTGTGCTCCGGCCGGGGGGCCGGCTGGTGATGTTCGACAACATGGCCCCCGAGGACGGCAGGCTGGACCGGTTCATGAACCGCTTCGAGCGCTGGCGCGACCCCAGCCACATCCGCGCCCGTCGAAGCTCGCAGTGGCAGGCGCTGCTGGCGGCGGCGGGTTTGGTGGTGGAGGTGGCCGACCCGCTGGTCCACCGGGTCTACCCGTTCGGGGACTGGACCGGACGGATGCACCTGCCGGAACCGGAGCGGGACGCGCTCGAGCGCTGGCTGCTGGCGGCGCCGGCGGCCTGTGCCCGGTTCTTCGCCATCGAGCGCTCTGGCGGCCGGGTGGTCTCGCTGGAGGCCACCTTCGGCCTGATCGCCGCCCGCCGGCCCCCCTCCCTTCCGTCCTGAGGCCGACCCCCGGGACCTCTCAGGGCCGGCGCCGGAGCGACCACATCTGGACCGCCTTCTCGGTTTCCAGGGCCACCGGCCAGCTCGTCATCGGCGGCCCCATCTCGAGCCGGAACGAATGTGCCGCCGCCCGCGCCAGCTCGGGGTCGGCAGCCACCGCCCGCGCCAGCTCCAGGGCGCGCGGCTCCACCTCCGCCTCGGGCAGCGCCTGCCAGGCCAGGCCTAGCTCGGCCGCCCGCCGGCCCGACACCTCCTGCCCAAAGAGGCCCATGCCGGCCGCCGCCTCGCGCCCCGCCACCCGGCCCAGCAGGGTGAAGTGGCCACCGCCGGGGTGGATGCCGATCCCCAGGAAGGCGGTCATGATCCGGGCCGTCTCCGAGACCACGCGCAGGTCGGTGGCCAGCATCAGGTTGACCCCGGCCCCGACCGCGTGGCCGCGGACGGCCGCCAGCGTCGGCGGCAGCAGCTCGCCGACCCGCACGAAGGCCCGGTAGGTGAGACCCAGGGCGGCGTAGCTGGCGGGCGCGGCGGGGTCGCGGCCGGCCTCCGCCAGGACCCCCCGGTGCGCCCCCGAGCAGAAGGACTCACCCTGTGCCCGGATCACAACCGCACCCACCCCGGGATCGGCGTCGATGCGCGCGCAGATGTCGAGCAGCTCCTCGACCATGGCCGGGACGAAGGCGTTGCGGCGAGCCGGCGCCGCCAGGGTGACCAGCGCGACATTGCCGTCGCGCTCCAGCAGAACCTCGCTCATGGACCGCTCCACGCTCCGTCGGGCTGGGCCAGGAAGGCGGCGCCCGCCTCGACCAGCAGGGGGTCGGCGATGATCCCGTAGTGGTTGGCGTCCACCTCCACCACCTCCGCCTGGGGCACCGAGTGGCGGAAGGCGGCCAGCACCTCGGGGCTGACCAGGTGGCCGGTTCCGGGGAACAGCGGGCGGGCGCCCCGCGCCAGCATCAGCGGCATCGTCAGCTCCGGCCACAGCCGCTCCGCCTCCCCGCCCTGGTCGTATTCGAGATCCTCGAGGGCGGCCGCCTTGCTGGTGCGGGCCCGCACGCCTCCCGCCACCGCCTGCAGCTCATAGCCGTAGTAGCCCTCCCAGAACGGACCCCAGGGGCTGACGACGCCGAGGCCGCGAACCAGCTCCAGGTATTCCCGAGCGGAGGGGTACGACCTCTCCAGGCGCTCCAGGCCGGAACGGATGACGGCGATGACCTGGGGGTCGACCCGCCCGATGGCGTCGATCAGGAGCGCGCGCTCCAGCCGGTCGGGCGCCTGGCGGGCCACCTCCAGGGTCACAAAGGCGCCCATCGACCAGCCCGCGACCGCGAACCGGCGGACGCCCAGCCGGTCGGCGGTGGCAATCACGTCGGCGGCGTGGGCGGCCCAGCCGTGGCTGCCGGGCCGTCCGGCCGGTGTCCTCCCCCGTCCGCGTAGGTCGACCGCGGCGAAGCGACGGCCGCGGGCGACGACCGCCGGGCGGAGGAGGTCGAAGCTGCGCAGGTTGGCCGACAGGCCGGGGATGCCGATGACCAGGGGTGCGTCCTCGGGTCCGCTCAGCTCGAGATGGAGTTCGGGCATGCGCCCCTGACCATAGGGCAAGCGGCCCGCGTCCCCATCGGGCCCCCCCGGGTGCCGCCCTCCGGGCGGTCAGGCGTTCACGCTCAACGGACCTGCACCCGCTCGGCCGCTCCCGAGCCGGACCCGGCCGCCAGCCGGATCATGGCGGCCGCCGGGGCGCTGAGCGGCGAGGTGGTGCGCGTGACG
Source organism: Candidatus Dormibacterales bacterium (assembly GCA_038253595.1). Classification (GTDB taxonomy): domain Bacteria; phylum Chloroflexota; class Dormibacteria; order Dormibacterales; family Dormibacteraceae; genus JBBSHA01. Next base: position 4,465 of record JBBSHA010000028.1, on the reverse strand, counting down.
AGCAGGTCGGTGTCCAGCCGGCCGCCCCGGACCGTGGGTCCGAACGGACTCCAGAATGCCCCGTCCGCAGTGAGGGTCAGCTCGGCCGGGAGCTGCTCGCGGCGCGCCTCCCGGCCCAGCCCGCGGCCGGCAGCCCGGCCCCGGCGCACGATCGGACGCACCACGTGGTCGGCGTCGGGCACACCCAGCCCCCGGTGCAGCTCGCAGAGACGGGCCAGGGCCGGCCCGTCGAGGCTGTCCGAGGTGGTGGCGAGGCGGACCCGGATCCCGGCGTCCGCAAGCCGGGGGATCGCGGCCAGCACCCGGGCATGATTGCGCGGGCCCCGCATCCCGTCGTTGACCTCCGGCTCGGCGCTGTCCAGCGAGATCTGGATCGCGAAATCGGGCCCCGCCAGGGGCCGCAGCTCGTCGACCAGGCGCCGGCTGAAGAGGGTGCCGTTGCTGAGCACCAGGGTCGGCAGCTGGGCCGACATCGCCGCCAGTGCCGCCGGCAGCCCCGGGAGCAGGAACGGCTCGCCGCCGGTGACGCCGAGGGAGGTGAAGCCGGCGGCGCGGGCCTCGGCCGCCCGGGCCACCAGGGCCGGCGCCGGGATCTCCCGGCGGGGCACCCCGGGCGCCGACTCGGTGAGGCAGTAGGAGCAGATGAGGTTGCAGTGGTAGTTGGAGTAGAGCCAGAGGCGGCCGCCGATCACGTCGGCCGCGACCGCCTCGGCGACCGCCGTCACGCGGGCAGGGCGAGCGCAGTGGCGAACCGGTTCAGCATCTCGGTGGCGGCGCCCAGCGTCACCAGCTCGACGATCGCCGGCTCTTCGAGGTGGGGGCGGAGCAGCCCCACCGCGGTCTCCGGCCGCTCAGACAGGGCCTGCGCGAAGGCGAGCACCACCCGCTCCAGCGGCGACCAGCCCGGCGGAGGCCGCCCCTCGCCCAGCAGTGCCCGCAGCTCGTCCCCTCCAAAGCCCATACCCGCGGCCACCCGGGTGTGGGTCTGGACGCAGTACCGGCAGCGGTTGGCGGCCGAGACCCGGAGCACGACGATCTCCTTGAGGCGGGGGTCCACCGCCGTCCGGCCGAAGATGGAGTCGATGAAGGGCAGCGCGGTCTCCATCACCTCGGGCACGTGCGCCAGCGCCGCCGCGATCGGGCCGGGGTCGCCGGCGGCGTAGAAGGGCTGGGCCAGGAGCGGAGCCCGGCCGCGGTCCAGCAGTTCAACCTCGGCCATCGACGCCCATCAGAAGAGCCGGGCCCAGCGCGGGTTGGCAGCGGCCAGCCGGGCATCGAGGCCCCACGTGCGGCCGGAGGCGAGGAACGCCAGGCAGAGCAGGGGCACCCACTCGACCGCGTACTCGAACAGCCACTCGCCGCCGAAGAGCGCCGCGAACTGAATGTGGAGGGAGAGCAGGGCCGCCAGGATCGCGCCGGCGCTGCTGGCGATTCCGAGCACCAGCAGGAGCCCAGCCAGTGTCTCGGTGAGGCCGACCAGGGGCCCAAACAGCGACCAGTTGGGCAGCACCAGGTTGTAGACGAGGTCGTGATAGAGCTGCGCCGGGTGGCTCCTGGCGTCGTGGGCGATGATGGCCCGGGCCCCCGCGGAGTCAATCAGGAAGCCGAACGGGGTATGGGAGATCCCGGGGATAAGCTTGGCCAGGCCGTTGCTCAGGAACACCAGCCCGAAGGCAATCCGCAGCACTGCGACCGCGGGCTGTCTCATACCCTCGGATTGGACCGCGGGCGGATGACTGGGCTGTGACTGGGCCGGCACCCGGCGCCGCCCTACCGGCCGGTACCTGACCCTGGGGTAGAACATGCGCCCTACCCAGCGGTATGCTACCGACTGGTAGAGCGATGCCCAGAGCCCCCCAGCGCACCCCCAACCCCTACCGGATCGGCGGCCCCGCCACGGGGGCCCAGTTCACCGATCGTGAGCGGGAGCTGAGGAAGATCACCGGGCTGATGCTGAACGGCCAGAACCTGGTCCTGATCGCACCCCGGCGCTTCGGCAAGACCTCGCTCCTGCTCCGGGCGGCCGAGGCGGTGCGGGAGCAGGGCGGCCGCACCGGGCGCGAGAGCCTGATGCGCTGCTCGGATCCCCAGGAGGTGGCGGAGTCGCTCCTGAAGGCGGTCCTCCAGGGTCCGATGCACGGCTTCGAGGGCCACCTGCACGATATCTCCCGGCGGCTGGCCGGCGTGCGCGTCCAGCCTGAGTTCAGCATCGATCCGAGCAGCGGCCTGCCCCGGGTAAGGCTGACCGCTGGGGCGGCGGCCATCGACTGGAAGGCGGTCTGCCAGGAGGTGGTGCGGCTGCTCAACCATGTCGCGGCCGAAGGCCACCCGACCAGCCTGATTCTCGACGAGTTCCAGAAGGTCAAGGAGATCCAGGACGACCTGCCGGACATCTTCAAGGACATGACCGACGAGCTGCGCGGCGTGAGCCTGGTCTTCGCCGGCTCCAAGCGCCACCTGATGCGCGACATGGTCTACGACCGCGACCACGGCGCCCTCTACGACGTGGGCGCCGTGCACGAGCTGGAGGTGATCCCGCGCCCGGAGTTCGTCGACTACCTCTGCCGGCGCGCCGATGACGGCCGCAAGTCGCTGGTGCCGGCTCTGGCCGAGCGCATGTACGATGTGGCCCGGGGCGTGCCCCACGACGTCCAGCTGGTCGCCTACTTCGCCTACGAGGCCGCCGCCAGGGTGATCGACGAGGCCGCCTTCGGCGAGGCCATGAACTCGGCGGTCGGGGACCAGAAGACAGCCTTCCAGACCCTCTACCCAGCAGCCCCCTCGCAGCAGCGCCTGCTCAAGCTGATCGCCCGCCGGGGCTGGCTCGAGAACCCCTACTCGCAGGCGGTGCTGCGCGAGGTCAAGGTGACCGGCCGGGCGGTCGAGAAGGCGGTCCGCGCCCTGGTCGCCGCCGACCTGGTCGAGGTGGGCGCCGGCGGGCGCCTGGAGATCGTGCGCGGCCTGTTCCAGGCCTGGCTGCTGGGCGACCACGACTGAGCGGGGAGCCGCTGGTACGCGTTCGGCGGCCGCCGAGCGCCCCTGAATCCCACCCCCGCCCTCGATACAATGGGACACGGAGACTATCCAGATTCAGGTCCGAAGCGTGCGCGGGTTCGAGTTCCGCAGCCTCGCCATCGACTTCCCCAGCAGGGCTCGGCTGCTGGGCCTCGCGTACCTGCTCGCCCTCGTCCCCGGACTGCTGCTGGCGTCGAAACAGCCATTGTGGTCGCGGGTCGACGAGGCGCAGCACTACGACGCCGTGGCCCAGTACGCACACGCGGTACTCCCGGTCGAGGGCCGGACCACGATCCGGCCGGAGACGCTGGCCGTGATGCGCGCGGGACAGATCTATCGCTGGGCGCCGGCGGGCACCGAGCCCGATCCGGCCGTCACGCTCGCCGACAAGTTCACCGCAATCCCGTCCTACCTGACCGGCGACGTGCGCGCTCTCTGGATCCGGCGTCACCTGTTCTGGTTCTCGTACGAGGCGATGCAGCCGCCCCTCTACTACGCACTCGGTGCTCCGGTATGGACGCTGGGACAGGGGCTCGGCGGCCCGCTGGGGGCGGCCTTCGCCCTGCGCTTCCTGAACGCCGCCCTGCTTGCCGCGCTGGTGCCCCTCACCCTCATCGCCGGCCGGCTGCTGGTGCCGGGACGGCCGGGGCCGGCGATCGCCGCCGCGATCGGGGTGGCCACGCTTCCGGGCCTGGTCCTCAACGGCAGCGCCGTCACCAACGACACCATGGCCGCGGTGATGGGCGCCGCCACCTTCATCGTCGCGCTGCTCGGCCTGAAGCGGGGCTGGAGCATCCGCCTGGCCGTCGCCGCGGGCCTACTCTTCGGCCTCGGCCTGCTGACCAAGCTCACAATCGCCGGGCTTGGCCCCATGCTGGCGGCGGCCATCCTCTGGCCGGCGCTGCAGCGGCGGGCCGGGCTGGGCCGGCAGCTGGCGCTGGGTGCGGTCGCCGCCGCCGCGACGCTCGCCCTGCTCACGCCCTGGCTGCTGCTCAACCTGCACACGTACGGCCAGCCGCTGCCCAAGGGGCCGGCCCTGGAGCTGCTGACCTCCTACTTCCCCGGCGTTCCGCTGAGCAAGCGGTTCCTCTACAACTCATTTCGGCATGGCTTCGAGACCTTCTGGACCGGCGAGCCGCCGGAGGCCCTGCCCTTCGCCGGGGTGCTGGTCGTCCTGGGTGCCGTCTGGACCGCGATCGCGCTCGTCGGCCTGGTCAGGCTGCTGCGAGGTCGCGCCGCTCTGAGGCCCGTGGCGGGCACGGTCCCGGTGGCCCTGATCGGCGTCGCGGGGGCGGTGCTGTGGGCTCTGGCCTCGCTGCGGCTGTCCCACCTGGGCACCTTCATCCCCGGCCGCTACGTCTACCCGGCGGTGGTGCCGGCCCTGCTGCTGCTCGGCCTGGGCGCCTGGGAGGCTCTCCGCCGGCGACCGGCGCGGCTGGTGCTGGTGCTG
>JBBSHA010000027.1:0-13114 GCA_038253595.1 Candidatus Dormibacterales bacterium | reverse complement strand
CCTCGGGCAGGATCAGCGCGTACTCGTCGGGCTGGCCGGGACCCTCGAGGACGTCGCCCTCGCGGGCCTCGGTGTAGGCGACGATGAAGTTCTGGCCGCAAGACAGCCAGGTCCGCGCCAGCGCGGATGCCTCCTGGGGCTCGGTCTCGTAGAACTTGGCGTACTCTGAGCCGGCCGCCTCCTCGCCTTCCGGGAGCCGGTCGACGGACGCCACGCTGGCGAGCGAGGCTCGGGGGTCGTGGGGGTCGAATGGCATTTGGGGATACCTCCTGTCAGTGAGCCGGCCGGGCAGCGGCCCCGGCCTCGTGAAGCGCGCTCACCAGCGTTCGGGTGGCGCCGCCGAGCAGGCAAGCAACCGGCGGCCGGCCTGCTCGACCGACCCGGCGAGTGCCCCCATTCAGGTTCCGGTCCGTTCCGGTGGATGGCGGGCTTCGAATCGAAAGTCTCCGCGAGCCGGTGCGGGTCCCCACCACCTCTGGCATATTGGCGCAGCGGACCGCCCGGGTCCAGCGCTCATGGAGGTGGTGAATTGGCGAGCACGCTGGATCGGCTGTTGGTAGGCGCGGTCGATCTCCACTATCACTCGGCGCCCTCCCCGTTCCCGCGCAAGCTGGATGCCGCCCAGGCCGCGCGCCACTACGAGGAGGCCGGCTTCCGGGCCGTTGTGCTGAAGTCCCACCACCACAACACGGTGATGGACATCCTCAGCATCGAGTCCACCGTGCTGGCCGGACTCCGCCTCCGGGTGTACGGGGGGATTGCGCTCAACGGCACCGTCGGCGGACTCAACCCGCGGGCGGTGGAGCTGTGCCTGAAGATGGGGGGGCGGGTGGTCTGGCTGCCGACCATGTCATCGGGAGCCCACATCGAGTTCCACGAGCACAACCACGACACCGGGTTCCCGCAGTCGACCATCGACCTGATGCCGGAGGCGGAGATCGACGTGTTCGGTCCGGACGGCGAACTCCGGCCCGAGGTCCACCAGATCATCGCTCTGGTCCGGGACGCCGGCGCGGTCCTGGCCTCCGGGCATCTCAACCCCAGGCAGGTGGATGCGGTCTTCACGGCCGCCCGCGCGGCCGGCGTGAGGCGCCTGCTGGTGAACCACCCCGACTTCGTGCTCGGGATCAGCCACGAGCAGGCCCGGCGCCTGGCCGACATGGGAGCCTACATCGAGCACTCAATCGGCATGTACAACGACCAGTCGCCAAGCACCAGCAGGCGCCCGATCAGCCAGCTTCTGGAGTGGATCGAGGTGGTCGGGCCCGAGCGCACGACTCTCGGCTCCGACGTCGGCCAGCGGTCCAACCCGCTGCCCGTCGACACCTTCCGCCGCGTCAGCGAGCTGCTGATGGAGGGCGGGGTCCACGAGTCCGACTTGAGACGCATGATCAGCACCAACCCGGGCGGATTGCTCGGTCTCGACTGAGGGAGGGGTATTGGCGGCGCCAGCTGGCGGCCAAGCGGATCAACGCCCACGGCGACGTCGACGGCCGCAAGCTCAACCTCCATTCGAACAGACCCGTCGTTGATCGCCGTCGACACCAGCGTCGTGGTCGCGGCCTTCGCCAGCTGGCACGTTCTGGGGTGCCGGGACGGGCAGCCGTGTCGAGACCCCCCGCTGCCCTGCGCCTGCGCCGGAGAGCGACAATGCGGGCTTGGAGTGTGCTGGGATTCAGACCGCGAAGCCGGCCGGGTGGGCCTTCGCCCGTCGAGCCGGCGTTCCCCCGCCCCGCCTCATGGATCTGGAGAGAGCAAACGTGAATCACAAACCCATCCACGGCTGCCTGGCCGCAGCGGTCACGCCGCTCACCGAGGACGGAGCCGGGCTCGACGAAGCGGCCTTCGGATCGCTGACCGACTTCATGGCCACGGCCGGACTCGATGGCGTGCTCGCCATGGGCACCACCGGTGAGGGCATCCTCCTGGACCTGGCCGAGCGCCGGCGGGTCGTGGACCTGTTCGTGGCGGCGGCGGCCGGCCGCCTGCAGGTCGTCGCCCACTGCGGTGCCCAGACCACGCGCGATACCGCCCTGCTGGCCGAGCACTCGGCCGCGGCCGGCGCGGCCGGCGTGGCCGTGATCGCCCCACCCTACTACGACCTCAACGACGCCTCGATCCTGAAGCACTTCACGGTGGCCGGGAGGGCGTGCGCGCCCCTGCCGTTCTACATCTACGAGTTCGCGGCACGCAGCGGCTACCCGGTGCCCCTGGGCGTGATCGCGGAGTTGCGCCAGCGCCTGCCCAACCTCCAGGGCCTGAAGGTCTCGGACGCTCCCTGGGACCGCTTCGAGCCCTACCTGGTGGACGGTCTCGACATCTTCGTCGGCCCCGAAACGCTCATCCATCAGGGGCTGGAGGGGGGCGCGGTGGGCGCGGTCTCCGCCCTCGCCACGGCGCTCCCGGAACTGGTCATCGACGCCGTCAGGGGCAGGACGGCGGAGGCGTCGGCCCGCTGCGGCGCGGCGCGCGACCAGCTTCTGCGGTACCCCTTCCACTCCGCCCTCAAGACCCTGCTCGCTCGGCGCGGGGTGGCGCTCAGCGGCGCCGTTCGGGCGCCGCTGCGCCGGCTCCGGGGCGAGGAGCTGAACGCCTTCCAGGCGACCGCCACCGAGCTGCTCAGCGCGGTTTCGGCCGCCCCCGCCTGAGGCCGGGCCCCGGGCGCGGCGCGCCTCAGCGGCGGTTGGGGCCGCTCTCGATCCCGCCCTCGCGGAGCGCCTCCCGAATCGCCCTCGCCACCGCCGGCGCCCCCGGTGAGTCGCCGTGCAGGCAGATCGAGTCGAAGTCTCCGCTCCGGGCCAGGTGCAGCGCCTGCTCGGCCGCGGCCGCCGGCTCCAGGACGGAGCCGGGCTGGGTGCGGGGAGCCAGCCTGCCGTCCGCCAGGTAGGCGCGGTCGGCGAAGCCCTCCCGGATGGGGCGGACCCCGGCCCGCGCGGCGGCCCGCACCAGCTCCAGCCCGGGCTGGCCCATGAGCCCCACCTCCAGCTCCGCCGCCAGGCGCGCCACCGCGTCCGCGACCTCGGGGTCGGCCTGGGCGCGATGGTAGGCGGCGCCGTGGAGCTTGATGTACCCGATCTCGGCCACCGCGGCCAGGCCCAGCACCTGGAATCGAAGCAGCCCGTCGATCTCGGCAGCGGCCAGCCCCAGCTCCTCCCGGCCGAATCCGTCGCGGTCGTCGTAGCCGGGGTGGGCACCCACCTCGACCCCCAGCTCCCGGCAGCGGCGGACGGTCGCCAGGCTCACGGTCGCCGAGCCGGCGTGGACGCCGCAGGCGACATTGGCGCTGTCGATGTGGGGCAGGATGGCCTCGTCGTCGCCGATCGCCTCGCCCAGGTCGGAGTTGATGTTGATCACGAGTCCAGTCTGCCCAAGCCGGGCTCGATCTGGGCGGTCGCCCCCGCTCCCATTCGCGTGTGCCCACGCTTCTGTCGGGCGGCCGCCATCGGCGTAGGCTGAGCGACGCGATGGTGCGCCGGCGCGACGAGGCTCGGAGGCGATGAACCAGCGCTTTGATGTGAGCTGTCCATCGTGCGCGCAGACCATGCCCGGGAACGCCCGCTTTTGCCTGCACTGCGGGGCGCCGGTGCAGGCGGCGAGCGCCCTGGCCTGCCCGCGCTGCGGGACCGCCAACCCCGGCAGTTCGCGCTTCTGTGCCAGCTGCGGAACCCCGCTCGGCGCGGGTGCGGCACCTTCCCAGGCGCCGCCACCCCCGCCCGCCCCGCAGCCGGGCCTGTTCGGTGGGGGCGGCGGCCGCCTGCCCTGGGGGCAGATCGCGCTCGGTGGGCTGGGCGGCCTGGCCCTCGGCTCGCTGCTGGGAGGCGGCGGCCGGGGCATGTTCGGGGGCTGGGGCGACAATGACAGCTGGGGGGACAGCGACGGCGGCTGGGGCGGCGGAGACTCCGACTTCGGAGGCGGCGGGGACGGAGGCGGCGGGGACTCCTGAGCGCGCCCGGCTCAGGCCGGCGAGTGGTGCTGCTTCGCCTCCTCGACCAGCTTCTCCAGCGAGCGGTTGACCTGGGCCCGGCGCCGCTTCACCCGGTCCATGACCTCGGAGCCGTGGCCGGCGGTGCCGAAGGCACCCTCGATCTCGTCCAGGGCGGCCAGCCGGGCCCTCCCCTCGACCAGGTCCCAGAAGAGCTCATGGGCCTCCGGCCGGGCATCGATGTCCTCCATGCCTCGATCCTACCCGGCGCGCCCGGTCGCCCGCGCGCCAGCGTCCACCTAGCCCCGCCTCAGCCGGCGGTAACCAGCTGCCGGACCGGACGCGTGGTCCGGAACTGGCGGTCGTACAGGGTCCGGTAGAGGCCGCCCCGGCTGAGCAGCTCGTCGTGGGTGCCGGAGTCGACGGTCCGGCCGTGGTCGAGGACCAGGTCGCGGCCCAGCAGGTGGCGGCTGATCTGGGGGCAGTCCTCGCCCCAATCGGTGGCCATGCTGGAACCCACGCAATACGTGTCCGGCACAGCGCCAGCGTACGCCGCGCCCGAACTCGCGACAACGCTGCGCGAGCCCAAACCCGCCGGAGCCGGCACTCGCAGCCCTGCACGGCCTCGCGGCGCTGCGCGCCCGCGCGGCCTCGCGGACCCGCGTGCCTGTACGCTGAGCGACAGGATGGCGAGCTCGATTCCCGACACCGCCTTAGGGGCGACCATTCGCCGCCGTTTGGAGAGCGAGGTCGTGGTCTGGCTGACCACGGTGGGGGCGGACGGCACCCCCCATCCCAACCCGGTCTGGTTCCTGTGGGACGGCGACACCCTGCTCGTCTACAACCGGCCCACCGCCGGTCGCGTCAGCCACGTCCGGGACCGGCCCCGCGTCGGGCTCAACTTCGACGGTGACGGCCGGGGCGGCGCGATCGCGGTGATCGCCGGCGACGCCGAGATCGCGGAGGACGCGCCCGCCGCGCCCGACCATCCGGCCTACCTGGCCAAGTACTCGGAGCACATCGCCCGCATCGGCCACGACGCCGCGAGCTTCGCCCGCGACTATCCGGTGGCGATCCGGATCCGGCCGACCCGGTTCCGGGGCCACTAGCAGCCCGGCGCCGAAATATGACCTCGGGCCGCGTCGAGGCCTTCAGCGACGGCGTCCTCGCCATCGCCGCGACGCTGCTGATCATCAACATCCAGGTACCGCGGTTCGAGGCCGGCGGTCTGGGGCCGGAGCTGCTCCGGCTCTGGCCCCAGTACGCGACCTACGCTGCCAGCTTCCTCACGATCGGGATCATGTGGCTCAACCACAACGCGCTGTTCAGCCGCCTCGCCCAGGTCGACCGTTCGCTGGTGCTGCTCAACGTGGTACTGCTGATGATCGTCGCCTTCATCCCCTTTCCGACCGCCGTGCTGGGCGCCCACCTCGGTGACAAGGACGCCGGCACCGCCGCTCTCCTCTACTCGCTGGGCGCGCTGGGGACCGCGTTCGGCTTCAGCTCCGTCTACCTCTACGTGGCCCGCCACCCCCACCTCCTCGACCGCCCGCTACCGGCACTCCGACTTCATGGCGTCGACCCCCTGGTACATGGTCGGGATCGGAAGCTACCTGGCCGGCGTCGGCCTGTCCTTTATCAGCCCGCCGCTTGTGGTGGCGCTGATGGCCGCGACCGCGCTCTACTACGCGGTCGACCGCCTGCCAGGGCCCCAAGAAGCCGATCCGGTCGGCAGCCGCGCCGGCTGATTCCCCCGATCCTTGCCGGTCCGGTACGTAACCGACCGCTCCGGGGAGACCGGCCGTGCGCAACCACCCGGCCCTCGCCAGGCCCAGCCCTACCGTCCCCCGCCGGATGCGCGCTCCATGAACATCCAGCGGTGGCCCTCGAGGTCCTCCACCCGGTAGCGCTTGCCGGGCTCGTCGGTCTCCGGCTCGGAGAGGACCATTGCCCCCTGACTGAGGGCCTGCGCACAGTGGGCATCGACATCGTCGATGTACACGAGGACGCCATCGACGATGTGGGGAACCTCCGACCACCTGTGCGCCTGCTCGCAACTCTCACGGTGCTGTCGCGGACCCTGGTAGTGCGGCGACGGCGTGGCCAGCATCACCAGGCCGTCGCCGGCCTCCATCTCACCGTGGCTGAGCCGTCCGTCGGGCGTGGTAACTCGGGTGCGCTCGCGAAAGCCGAACGCCCGCGTGAGCCAGTCCATGGCCGTGGGACCGTCCGCATAGGCGATCATCGGGATGACGGCGGGGTGGGTCATGGCGTGCCAGCCATTTTATGGCCCCTCAGCTTGCGGGGGGTGCCTCCCCAACCAGTCCGGCCCGGTAGGCGGACGAACACACCAATACCCATAGGGGGTATAGTGGCAACATGATCACCCGGCAGACCTGCAACCCGGCTGCCGCCGAGCCGGAGGCGCCGGCCTGCGGCAGCGGAGCGCCGGCCCGCATCGGGTTCGTGGTCTGCGAGCTGCTGGCGATCTGCCGGGAGCTGATCGCCCGGAGCCGGAGGAGGTCAGGGTGAGCCAGGCTCTGACCGCGATCGGGCTCAGCCTGCAGATGGCCTTCTTCATGATCTGGGAGACCCTATGGCCGCTGGTTCTCGGCTTCGGCCTCTCGGGGGCGGTGCAGGCCTTCGTCTCCCGCTCGCAGATGCAGCGGCTGCTGGGGGATGCCGGCGTTCGCAGCCTGGCCCGCGCCTCCCTGTTCGGGATGATCTCCTCGTCCTGCTCCTACGCCGCCTCCGCGATGGCCAAGTCGCTGTTCCAGAAGGGCGCCGACTTCACGACCGCCATGGTCTTCATGCTCGCGTCCACCAACCTGGTCCTCGAGCTGGGCCTGGTGCTCTGGATCCTGATCGGCTGGCAGTTCGCGCTGGCCGAGTACGTGGGGGGCATCCTGATGATCGGGATGCTGGCGCTGATCGCCCGCTTCGTCTTCAAGCCCCGCCTGGTGCGCGCCGCGCGCGACCGCCTGCGCAGCCGCGAGGCCGGGGTCGAAATGGGTGACCACGAGCCCCCCGACGAGGCCGCCGAGGCGGTTTCGGAGCCGCTCGGCCGGCGCCTGCGCTCCGCCGCCGGCTGGGCCGACGCCGCCGGCTACACGATGGCCGACCTGACGATGCTGCGCCAGGAGCTGATCGTCGGCTACCTGGTCGCCGGCTTCCTGGCGGTGCTGGTGCCGGCCACCCTGTGGAACCTCGTCTTCTTCCGCGGCCACGGCCTGGCCACGTCTGTGGAGAACGTGGTGATCGGGCCGCTGATCGGTGTCATCAGCTTCGTCTGCTCGATCGGCAACGTGCCGCTGGCGGCGGCGCTCTGGAGCGGTGGCATCTCCTTCGGCGGCGTGGTCAGCTTCGTCTTCGCCGACCTGATCACGATGCCGCTGATCCTCATCTACCGCAAGCTCTACGGCTGGGCGCTGACCTGGCGGCTGGTCGCCGCCCTCTGGCTGGTGATGTCGGTCGCCGGCCTCGGCACCGAGCTCCTGTTCCGGGCGGTCCACCTGGTCCCGACCATCCGTCCCAGCCGGCCGGTTCCGGTGGGCTTCAGCTGGAACTACACCACCGTCCTCAACGTCATCTTCCTGCTCGTCTTCGCGGGCCTCGTCTGGCTGCACCGCAACCGCGAGCGCCTGGGGGGCGGCGGCCGCTACGCGATCGACCCCGTGTGCGGAATGCAGGTCGAGAAGGCGAATGCCCCGGCCCGGGCCCGCTTCGAGGGTCAGGCCTTCCACTTCTGCTCCGACCACTGCCGGGAGCGCTTCGAGCGCGACCCCCACAGGTTCGTGAGACCGGCCTCGGTCCCGACCCCGACCGGGTCCTGAGCCGGCCGGTCGCCCGGCTGCCGCCCCACTACCATGGGGCGTGCGACGGGCGGCCGCCGGGCTGCGGCAGACACCTGCCGGCCCGACCCGGCCCGCAGCCGTCGAGGGAGGCCCAGAGTGAACCAGTCGCTCGACAAACGTCCGCGACCCCGAATCGGGAAGAGCCTGCTGACTCTGACCGCGGTCGGCCACTCCTCGCTGGTCGACCCGGCGGGCGAGCGGCTGGGCCGGGTCGAGGACCTGATAGTGCGCCTCGCCGACGGCGGCTATCCGCCGGTGACCGGGCTCAAGGCGAGGATCGGAGGCCGCAACCTGTTCGTCCCCGCCGCGGCGCTGGCCGGCCTCTCGGCGGGGACGGTGCGGCTCAAGGGCGAGACGCTGAACCTGGGCCGCTTCCAGCGCCGCCCGGGGGAGGTCCTGCTCCGCGAGGACATCATCGACCGCCGTCTGATCGATGTCGTGGGCGGCCACCTGGTCCACGCCAACGACCTGATGCTGGCCGAGATCGACGACTGGTGGCGGCTGGTCGGGGTCGACCCCAGCCCCCGAGGGATCATCCGGCGGCTGCTGCCGCGAGCCATGCGGCGGCCGGACGCGGCGGGCAGCGAACCGGTGCCGTTCATCGACTGGAACGACGTCGAGCCGTTCGTGGGCCACGTCCCCACCGCCCGCCTGCTGCTGCCGCTGGTGCGGCTGCGCCGTCTCCACCCGGCCCAGATCGCGGACCTGGTCGAGCACTCCTCCCACGAGCAGGGCGAGGAGATCATCGCTGCCGTCGAGAGCGACCCGGCACTGACCGCCGACGTGTTCGAGGAGCTGGACACCGAGCATCAACTCGAATTCCTGCGCTCCCGCTCCGACGAGGAGGCGGCCCGGGTGCTGACGGGCATGGCCCCCGACGATGCCGCCGACCTGCTCGCCGACCTGGACCAGGACCGCCGGCTGACGGTGCTGGCCCGGGTGCCGAGCCCCCACCACGAGAAGCTGCAGTCGCTGCTGCGCTACAACCCCACGACCGCGGGCGGGATGATGAGCCCGGACTACATCTCGGTCCGCCAGGGCGCCAGCCCCCGGCAGGCCCTGGACCGGATCCGCAAGGCGGACGGGGTTCCGGTCCAGCTCCGCGGCAGCGTGTTCGTGGTCGACCTGCAGGGCGGACTGGTGGGGGGGGTGAGCGCTGTGGACCTGGTCCGGGCGCCCGCCAGCGTGGCCGTGGAGGAGCTGGAGCAGTTCGTCAGGGCCAGCGTCAGCCTCGAGGACGACCTCCAGGACGTGGCCCTGGTGATGGCCGACTACAACCTGACAGCGGTGCCGGTGGAGGATGGCGATGGCCACCTGGTGGGCGCCATCTCCGTGGACGACGTGCTCGAGCTGATGGTCCCCGACGACTGGCGGCGCCGGGCCGAGAACGACGGGGACTAGAGCGGATGCCTCCTTGACTGCCGCCTCCACGCCGGAACCGGAGCTCGGGCCGCCGGAGCAGGAACCGGAACCCGCCGACCGCGAGCGGCTGAACCGGCCCCCGCCGGGCCCGGAGGCGCCCCCGTCCGCCCCCGCCGTCCTCGACCCCGAGCACATCGGCGACATCCGGGGTGCCCTGGGCACGATCTCGATGGAGGATTACGAGCCGCGGCGCACGTGGCGCCAGAAGCTGCTCACGCTGGCCGCCATCATGGGCCCGGGCCTGATCGTGATGGTCGGCGACAACGACGCCGGGGGGGTGGCGACGTATGCGCAGGCCGGCCAGAACTACGGCTACACGCTGCTCTGGGTGCTCCTGCTCCTGATCCCGGTCCTGATCGTCAACCAGGAGATGGTGGTCCGGCTGGGCGCGGTCACCGGGGTCGGCCACGCCCGCCTCATCAACGAGCGGTTCGGCCGCTTCTGGGGCTTCTTCTCGGTCGGGGACCTGTTCGTCCTCAACTTCCTGACCATCGTCACCGAGTTCATCGGCGTCAGCCTGGCCGGCACCTACTTCGGAATCAGCCCCTACCTGGCCGTGCCGGCCGGAGCGCTGCTGCTGATCGCGATCACTCTGAGCGGCAACTTCCGGCGCTGGGAGAGGGCTATGTTCGGGTTCCTGATCGCCAACCTGCTGGTGATCCCGCTGGCGGTCATGGCCCGCCCCCACAGCGGTGACGTGGGCCACGGGCTGCTGGTGCCGGGGATCCGGGGCGGGGTCTCCTCGGACGCCATCCTGCTCCTGATCGCCATCGTGGGCACGACCGTCGCCCCCTGGCAGCTCTTCTTTCAGCAGTCCAACGTCGTCGACAAGCGGATCACGCCGCGCTGGATGGCCTACGAGAGGGCGGACACCGTGATCGGGGCCTTCGTGGTGGTGGTCGGCGCCGCCGCGATCATGATGGCGAGCGCCGCCGCCTTCGCGGGCGCCGGCCGCGCGGCCATGTTCACCGACGCCTTGGGCACCGCGGTCGGCCTCGCCCGCCACGGCGGCCCCTGGCTGGGGGCGGTCTTCGCGGTCCTGCTGGTCGACGCCTCGATCATCGGCGCCGGCGCCGTCACGCTCGCCACCTCCTACGCCTTCGGCGATGTGTTCGGGATCAAGCACTCACTCCACCGCGGGATCAGGGACGCCAAGCTCTTCTACGGCTCCTACACGCTGATGGTCGTGGTGGCGGCCTCCATCGTGCTGATCCCCCGAGCCCCGCTCGGCCTCATCACCACCGCGGTCCAGGCGCTGGCCGGGGTGCTGCTGCCGAGCGCAACGGTCTTCCTGGTGCTGCTCTGCAACGATCGCGAGGTGCTGGGGCCGTGGGTCAACCGGCCCTGGCTGAACGTGGTGGCGACGCTGATCGTGAGCGTGCTCCTGATGCTGTCCCTCGTGTTGGTGGTGAACACGGTGCTGCCGGGGCTGGACCTCTCCCGGGTGGTGCTGGTGCTGGCGGCCGTGCTCGGCGTGGCGCTGGCGGGCGGCGTGGCGTGGACCTGGCGGGGAGCCCGGCTGGGTCGCCGCTACAGCCAGCCGGATCCGACTGTCGACCCCAGCACGTGGCGGATGCCGCCGCTCGCCCTGCTCGACCGTCCCCCGTGGTCGCCGGGGCGGAAGGCGGCCATGATCGCGCTCCGGGTCTACCTGGTGGTGGCGGTCGGCCTGCTGGTGGTGAAGGCGGTTCAGCTGGCCTCCGGCCAGCGCTGAGCGGGGGCGGCGGCCTCAGGGAACCTGGACCGCCACCCCGAAGCGCTCGGCCTCGTAGTCGCGGCTGCGCAGCAGGTCGCCCAGCGCCTGGGCGGCGCGCCCCAGGTCCTCGAAGCCGGAGTAGAGGGGGGTGATCCCGAAGCGGACGATGTCGGGCGGCCGGTGGTCCACGATCACGCCGCGTTCGATCAGCGCCCGGGCCAGGCGCCCCGCCCGCGGGTGGCGCAGCGAGACCTGGGAGCCGCGGGCCGGGTGCTCGCGGGGGGTGACCACGTCCGCCCCGAGATCGTCCAGCATCTCGATCAGGAGGTCACTCATCGCCAGCGACTTGCCACGCACGGCCGCCAGGTCGGCCCGATCCCAGACCTCGAGGGCGGCCTGGAGGGCGGCCAGGGCCACGATCGGCGGGGTGCCGGCCTGGAACCGCTCGACGCCGGGCGCCGGCTCGTAGCGGGGGGCGAAGTCGAACGGCCGGGCGTGGCCGAACCAGCCGGGGATGGGCGAGGCAAGCACGCCCGACGCCTGCAGGGCCGAGGCCACGTAGAGGAACGCCGGCGCGCCGGGCCCCCCGTTCAGGAACTTGTATCCGCAGCCGACGGCCAGGTCGGCCCCGCACCCGTCCAGATCGACCGGCACCGCCCCCGCCGAGTGGGCGAGGTCCCAGAGCACCAGCGCGCCGGCGTCGTGGGCGGCGCGGGTGAGTGCCGCCATGTCGTGCATGTGTCCGGTCCGGTAGTCGACGTGGGTCAGGAGCAGGACCGCCACCGACGGATCGAGCGCCGCCGCCAACCCCTGCCGGGGGACCTGGCGCAGTTCGGCGGCGAGAGCGCCGGCCACGTAGACGTCGGTCGGGAAGTTGCCCGCCTCGGTCACGATGGCGCGCCGGTCGCCGGCCGCGCCCAGCGCTGCTGCCAGCAGCTTGTAGAGGTTGACCGAGGTGCTGTCGGCGACGATCACCTGGCCGGGGCCGGCCCCGATCAGGCGCCCGATCGAGTCTCCGAGCCGCCGCGGCTGGTCCAGCCAGCCCTCGTTCCAGCCGCCGATTAGGCGGCCGGCCCACTGCTCGGAGAGCACCCGGTCGACCAGCTTCCGGGCCGCCCGCGGAGGCGGCCCCAGCGAGTTGCCGTCCAGGTAGACGGGCCCGGCGGGAAGGTCGAACAGCTGGCGCCAGCTCGCCAGCGGGTCCTGCCGGTCACGCTCCCTGCACTGCTCCAGCCGGGGCGGACTCATCGCACCAGGCTAGGCCACGTCCGCGCTCGGCGGGGCGCGGGCCGGCGCGAGGTCAGGCGCCCGCCGCCTGGTACACCTCGAGATCGTCGCGGAGCCGGCGTAGGGCGGCCGCCATCAGGCGCATGGCGACGCGGTCGTTGGCCTCCAGCGCCCGGAACTGGTCGGACCCGGCCACCAGGGCCCGGACCTCGGTGCTGGTCACCACCGTCGCCACCGCGGGCCGGCCGTCCAGCATGCTGGTCGCCCCGAAGAAGCCGCCCCGGCTCAGCAGTCGCCCGGGCCCGCCGCCAGGGCTGATCCGCGCTTCGCCCTCCAGGATCACCCAGAAGGCGTCGTTGCGCCGGCCCTCCCGGACCAGGGCCTGGCCGGCGGGGACGCGGACCTCGTCGAGGTGGGTGGCCAGGAAGCGCAGCTCCCGGCTGCCGAGACCGGCGAACAGGTCCAGACGGCCCAGTTCGGCCACCTTCTGGTCGGCGTCGGGGCGGCGGGCGAGGCGGGTGAGCAGTCTGGTCATCGGCGTTACTCCTTTCACCATTCAGAACCCACTGCGCGCTGCGTCAATTCCCCGCCGACGCGGCTTTCGGGGGCTTGATAGATTTGAGTAGTTTTGGAGAGGCTTGATCAGGTACCGCCCCCCGGCCCGCGGCCGCCCGACGGCGGTGACGACTGGCTCAGCCTGGGCGAGGCGAGCCGGCTCCTGGGCATCAACCCCAACACCCTCCGGCGCTGGGCGGACCGGGGCCAGGTCGCCAGCTTCACCACTCCCGGGGGCCACCGCCGCTTCGCCAGGGCGGCCATCACGGCGCTGCTCCCGGCCGGTCGCGAGCGCCGGCCCCAACTGGCCGACATCGGCGCCTCCGCCGACCGGATGGCGCGCGCCTACCGGCGGGCGGCCGCGCGGGAAGGGGCGGCGGCCCCGTCCTGGCTGGCCGGGCTCGACCTCGAGGAGCGCAGCCTCTTCCGCGAGCGCGG
>JBBSHA010000026.1:0-14202 GCA_038253595.1 Candidatus Dormibacterales bacterium | reverse complement strand
ATCGTCCCCCAACATCTGCTCATCCTGGCCGTGACCGCAGCGCTCCTGGTCGCCCAGTACCTGCTCTTCGAAAGGACGATGCTGGGCAGGAAGCTGCAGGCGGTGGCCCAGGACAAGGACACCGCCCGGCTGCTCGGGGTCCGCTCCGGGACCATGATCGCGATCACGTTCTCCTACAGCGCGATGCTCGGCGCTGCTGCCGCGGTGATGGTGGCGCCGCTCTTCACGGTGACCACGGGCTTCGGCAGTGCGCTGGCGCTGAAGGCGTTCTCGGCAAGCATCGTGGGCGGGTTCGGCAGTGTCCCCGGCGCGATCGTGGGCGGGATCATCCTGGGGCTGGTCGAGATCTTCGCGGCCGCCTTCCTGAGCCCGGACTACCGCGATGCTTACGCGTTCATCGTGATGATCGGCGTGCTACTTCTGCGGCCGCAGGGCATCTTCGGCGAGAAGGTGGTGGAGAGGGCTTGAGGTTCGCGCGCTGGATCGGTCCCGGTGGCTGGGTGGGCTTCGCGATCGTGCTCGCTGTGATCCCCTTCCTCGGGCTCTCGCGCTACTACCTCACGCTGATGGACCAGGCCATGATCTTCTCGATCGCCGTGCTGGGCCTCTACTTCGTGCTCGGCATGACCGGCCAGCTCTCGCTGG
This sequence comes from Candidatus Dormibacterales bacterium, assembly GCA_038253595.1. Lineage (GTDB taxonomy): Bacteria > Chloroflexota > Dormibacteria > Dormibacterales > Dormibacteraceae > JBBSHA01. The sequence continues at coordinate 13,557 of JBBSHA010000026.1, read as the reverse complement.
CCCAGGCAGGGTTCTTCGGCCTCGGCGCCTACAGCGCGGCCGTCCTGGCGACGCGATACGGCTTTCCGGTCTGGCTGAACATTCCGATCGGAATCCTGGTCGCGGTCGGCTTCGGGGTTCTGCTCGGCATCCCCTCCCTGAAGTTGAGGGGCCACTATCTGGCGATGACGACGATCGGATTTGGCGTGATCCTGAATCTCGTCTACCGGAACTGGCGCCCCGTCACCGGGGGTACCGATGGCATCCCGGGAATCCGGGCGACCGTCCTTGGCGGCGTCTCGCTCTCACACCCCGGCCTCTTCTACTACGTGATCCTCGCCTGCCTGGTGGTGGCGGCCGCGATCGCGTGGCGGGTCGGGCGCTCCCGCCTGGGCCGCGCCTTCAACGCCATCCGCGAGAACGAGCTGGCCGCCGAGGCGGCCGGCGTCGACAGCACGCGATACAAGGTGATCGCCTTTGCCATGAGCGCCGGCTATGGCGGCCTGGCAGGAGCGCTGTGGACCCACTTCACCCGCTTCATCGCCCCTGAGACCTTCGGCTTCGACACGTCCGTGCAGATGCTGGCGATGCTGGTGATCGGAGGCTCGACGACGGTGGTCGGCAGCCTCATCGGCGCCTTCCTGCTGACCTTCCTGCCCGAGGTACTGCGTTTTCTTCAGGGCAGCTACATCGCGGTGTACGGGGCCGGGATCATCGTTCTCATGGTCTTTCTGCCGGAGGGGCTCGCCGGCGGCTTGAGGATTCTGTCCGGCCGGCTGACGGGGCGGTCCGTGGAGGCGCCGAGAATGCTCGGCCAGGTCGGGGAGGTGCCAGACGATGCCGCTGCTCCGGGTTGATGCTCTGCACAAGGACTTCGGCGGCCTGCGCGCCGTCGACGGCCTCTCGTTCGAGGTCGAGAAGGGTCATGTCCACGCCCTGATCGGACCCAACGGGTCGGGCAAGACCACCGTCCTCAACCTCCTGAGCGGTGTCTACACGCCGACCGCGGGCCGGATTGAGGTCGAGGGCAACCTGCTCGGGGCCTGGCGTCCTCACCGCATGGTCCGGAGCGGGATGGCCCGCACCTTCCAGAACATCCGCCTGTTCCGCGAGCTGACCGCGCTGGAGAACGTGATGGTCGGGTGTCACAGCTGGACCCGGGCGGGCCTGCTCGGCGCCATCACCGGCGCTCGCGTCGAGGAGAGGCGGATCCGGGAGCGGGCCCTGGAGCTGATCGAGCTGGTCGGCATCTCCGAGCGCCGAGACTCGCTGGGTCGCAATCTGCCCTACGGTCAGCAGAGGCTGCTCGAGTTGGCGCGGGCACTTGCCTCCAATCCGAGGCTGCTCCTGCTCGACGAGCCCGCGGCCGGTCTGAACGCGGCGGAAACCGAGGCACTCTCGGACCTGCTCCGCAATCTCCGGGCCGGCGGCCTCACGCTGCTCCTGGTCGAGCACGACATGGGGATGGTGATCCCGCTCTCGGATCGCGTCACGGTGCTCAACTTCGGCCGCAAGATCGCCGAGGGCTCGCCCCGCCAGATCCAGGACGACGAGGCGGTGATCGAAGCCTACCTCGGCCGCCCTGAAGGCGCAGCACGCCAGTGATGCTCGAGGTCACCTCCCTCACCGCCTCGTACGGCGCGGTGCGAGCCCTGAAGGGGATCAGCCTCACGGTGGCGGAGGGCGAGATCGTCACCCTGGTGGGGGCCAACGGCGCCGGCAAGACGACGACCCTGCGCACCCTCTCCGGCCTGCTCCACCCGTCCCAGGGGACGATCACCCTGGACGGTCACCGGATCGACCGGATGAACCCGGAGAAGATCGTGAGGCTGGGGGTGTCCCACGTACCGGAGGGCCGCAGGGTCTTCCCCGGGCTGACCGTGATGGACAACCTCCAGCTGGGCACCGTGGGCAGGGCCAGGCCCGGCCGGCAGTCGATCCTCGACGACCTCGAGCGGACCTTCACCCTCTTCCCGGTCCTGAAGGAGATGCAGAACCGGATGGGCTGGATGCTCTCCGGAGGCCAGCAGCAGATGCTGGCGATCGGTCGCGGAATGATGGCCCGGCCTCGCCTGCTCCTGCTCGACGAGCCGTCGCTGGGCCTGGCCCCGGTACTCGTGCAGCAGGTGTTCAAGACGATTCGCGAGATCAACGCCGAGGGAACCGCGATCCTTCTCGTGGAGCAGAACGCCTTCATGGCGCTGCGTACGGCCAGCCGGGGTTACGTGCTGGAGACCGGCCGGATTGTGCTCGAGGACCAGGCGGCGACGCTGCTGGACGACGAGCGAATGCGACGGGCGTACCTGGGCGCCAAGATCGACGCCTGAGACGCCGGCACCCCTACCGCTGGGCGAGGCCTGCACGGAGACCTGCGGTTCCGACGCAGCGCCGGTCGAAGCGCCCTCGTTTCGATCAACCTCTCAGCCGTCCCGGTCTAGCTCCAACGTCTCGATGCCGGCGTGATCACGTGCCGCCGACGCGAGTCCTCGGTCCTTGGTCGCCAGTGGCTCGCCCAGGTGCTCCGCCAACGCTACGAACAGGGCGTCCGCAGCGGTCAGGTTCTCGCGCAGCTCCCATGCTCGCCGTCGTAGCGGGAGGCTTGCGAACAGCTCGACGGGCAGATCTCCGAGATCGTCGGTGGCGCCTCGGGCTCGCTCGGGCTCGAGCAGCTGCCGCTTCACGTCACGACGCAGAACAGCGAGCACCTCGAAGACGAGCAGATCGGGCGCCGCAGCCGCGCCTTCGCGGGCGAGCAGTTCTTCGACATCCGCGGCTACGCCGTCGGCGAGCAGGAAATCGATAACCAACGACGTGTCGAGGACCGTCACTCGCCGCGGTCGCGCAGCCACCGCACGGAGCGGGCGCTCGGCTCATCGCGCGCAACCACGCCCCGGGCCCGGATGCGAGCTGCGAGTTCCTCCGGCGTCGGGCGGCCGGCGGTGCGCGCGAGCACCGTTCGGAGGTACTCCGAGAACGAAATCCCCGCTGCCGCGGCGCGCGCCTTCAGTGCACGGTGCACGGGCTCGGGGACATCGCGGATCTGCACGAGCACGCCCATACCGACTAGCAGTCTAACATACGACCTGTATTGATAAGCCGACCCGCTCGTGGGCAGGCGTCGCCGAGCCGACCGGCTCGGCCCGCGGTGCCTCGGCCAATGAACCGGTCCGTGCCGCAGTTCTCGTCGCCCCGGCTCAGCAGCTCGATGTACCCGAGGCGGGCGGGATCGAGACCTCGGCGATCGCGGCGAGGATAATCGGCCCTCATCCATGCCAGGGTCCACCGCGCCATGAGCTTCGAGGTTCACAAGGTCGTCTTCGAGCAGGGACCGGGTGACGCCTCCGAGTTCGAGAAGCTGGCCCTGTCGGGGGCGATCCAGCCCGATCAGGTGGTGGCCGTGATCGGCAAGACCGAGGGCAACGGCGGCGTCAACGACTTCACCCGCATGCTCGCCGATCGCGCCTTCCGTGACGTGCTGCGCCGGCACGGTCGTAGGGCTGAGGCGGCGGTGGCGGCGATCCCGATGGTGTGGTCGGGAGGCACGGACGGCGTCCTCTGCCCGCATGCCTGCGTTTTCACCCGGGTCGACGACGCGGCCGGCGGCCTGGCCGTGGGGACCGCGATGTCGGAGCCGATCCTGCCCGAGGAGATCGGGCGTACCGCGATGGTCGAGAAGGTGGCGGCGGCGGTCCGCGAGGCGATGGCGAACGCGGGCATCGCCGACCGGGCCGATGTGCACTGGGTGCAGACGAAGACGCCCCTGCTGACCATGGAGGACATCCGCCAGGCCCGGTCTCGGGGCCGCGAGGCCGCCCTCCCCGATCCGCACGGCTCGATGGACCTCTCCAACGGCACGGCGGCGCTGGGGGTTGCGCTCGGGCTGGGTGAGGTGGAGCGCACCGCGATCAGCGACGGCGTGATCGGGCGCGCCCTCGAGGTCTATTCGTCCGTCGCCTCCTGCTCGAGCGGCGTGGAGCTGGACCGGGCCCAGGTGGTGTTGCTGGGCAACGGTGGTCCCGGCGGCCGCCAGCGGATCGGCCACTCGGTCATGCGCGATGCCCTGGACCAGGGCGCCGTGTACGACGCCATCCGGGAGGCCGGTCTCGACCTCCCCGCCCGGCCGGTGGCGGCGGATGTCGAGCAGAGCGTGATCAACGTCTTCGCCAAGTGCGAGGCCGACCCCACGGCCAGGCTGCGCGGCCGCCGCCAGGTCATGCTGGACGACTCCGACGTCCACCACCACAGGCACGCCAAGGCGGCAGTGGGTGCCGTGATCGCGGCGGCCGTGGGCGACCCGGCCGTGTTCGTCTCGGTCGGCGCCATGCACCAGGGCCCGCCCGGGGGCGGCCCGGTGGCCGCCATCGTGCGCCTGTACGGGAGCGCCGAGGCGTTGCACCGGGTCCCGGCTGGGGAGGCGGTCAGGCCGTCTGCGAGCGGCGGGCCGGCCGCCGGCGGGCGTGATGACCGCCATCCGGAGGCGCTGGACGGCGTGGCTGGCGGCCGTCTACTCGCTGATCTCCCTGGCGGCGGACGGCCCCCACCAGGTGCCCGCGATCCTGCACCCGGATTCGCCGGCGCATGCGGTGAGCGCGCTGATCCTGATCGTCGCCGGCGTGGCGGCGCTCGGGTTTGCGGTCAGGGCCGGGATCAGGCGCTGATTCGGGCGGCAAGCCGCTGTCCAGCAGGGTGATGAAAAAGGTCGGCGAGGGCTGCGGTGTCCAGGACGGCCAGGCCGGTTGGCCCGGCTGGCTGAGCTCGCGCGGAGGGCGACCATATCCGTTCTTTGACAGGCGCGCCGGGCGCGGGCACAATCAGCGCTGGTCCGGACCACCGGGCGATGCCGGACCAGGAGCGGAGGGACGACGGCGGCTCGATCAGCCGGCGATCCCCCTCTCCGCAACTGCGAAAAGCCTGGCAGAGGGGGCAGCAATGAGACGGACCTGGCTGATCCGGATACTGACGGCGGCCGCGGTGATGGGACTGACAGTGGGCGCCACCAGCGCCGACGAATCCGGGGTGTCGCTGCGGGCCAAGCTCTCCGGCTTCCAGGAGGTGCCACCCAAGCTCAGCGCGGGCACGGGCAGCCTGGTGGCCACGGTCAGCGGAGGCCGGCTCACGTACACGCTGAAGTACTCCGGCCTCTCTAGCCCGGCCTTCATGGCCCACCTCCACTTCGCCCAGGCCGGCGTCAACGGCGGCATCTTCCTGTGGCTCTGCGGGTCGGCGGCGGCACCCGGTCCGGCCGGCACCCCGGCCTGCCCGGCGGCGGGCGGCACGGTCACCCGGACCGTGGGCGCCAGCGACATCCAGGCCGTACCGGACCAGAACCTCGCCGCCGGCGACTTCGCCGGCGCGCTGCGCAGCATTCAGAACCACGACGTCTACGCCAACGTCCACACGACCAACTTCAAGGCCGGGGAGATCCGAGGCCAGGTGCGAGCGGAGGGCGACAACTCGGACTGAGGCAGGCGGCTTTCGCCACCCTACTCGAAGCTCCGCCGGAGTCGGCACCCGCGGCCGGTGCCGCGAATGCTGCGCGGGACACGGCCGGCGGGGGACCCGGTCCCTGCTCCCGGGGCAGCCGGCGCAGCGCCGGACCGGCGAGCAGGGCGAGGGCCACCCCGAGGGCGGCGACCGCGAACATGGCGATGGGCAGGCCGGCCGCGGCGGCCCAGGCCCCGACATAGACCGGCCCCGCCAGGAAGCCGAGGTACGAGATTGCGGTGACGATCGAGGTCGTGCGGCCGCGAACCAGGTCGGGAACCCGGGCCGCCAGGATGCCGAGCAACGTCGGGAACAGCACGCCCGTCCCGGCGGCTGCCACCGCGAGCCCGAGCAGCCCGACCGGGAGGGAGTGGGCGGCGGCGAGGAGCGCCGTGCCCGCCGCCGCGATCGCCGCTCCGGCGAGGACGACGGCCGCCGGGTGCCGGGAGCCGAGGCCGGCGGCCGCGAACCGGGTGATGGCCACGGCGGCGGCGAAGACCGCCGGGCCGGCGGCGGCAGCCGCGGGTCTCGCCCCGAGGACGTCGCCGAGGTACACCGCGCTCCAGCTCTGGTGAGCGCTCTCGATGGCGAAGGCGAGAGCGCCCAAGCCGCCGAGGATCAGTAGGGGCAGCCGAGGGACCGGACCTCGCGGGACCGGTGGGGCGAGCGGCCGCGTGGCAGCGCACCCCGCCAGGCGCCGGCGGGCGCCGGCAACCAGTCGAATCGCGGCGATGGCGGCTGCCGTCGCGACCATGGCGAAGGCGGCCACCCGCGGTGCTCCCAACTGTCGCAACCCACTGGTTCCCAGGCTCGCCACGACTACGGCGGTGGAAAAGATGGCATGGGAGCGCCCGATGACCAGGCGCCCCGTCGTCCGCTCCGCGGAGCCGGCTGCGGTGTTGATCGCGACGTCCACGGCGCCGGAGGACGCGCCGAGCGCAACCAGCCCGGCCGATAGCCTGACCAGGTCTTGCGCTGTCGTCGCGACCATCACGCCGACTGCGCCCAGCAGGACGAGCAGGGCCGCGATGGCGGCGGGGCCCCAACGATCGACGGCCCTTCCCGCCAGAAGCATCGCCGGGAGCGCGCCCGCACCGATGAAGAGCAGAGCCAGGCCCAGCTGTCCGTCGCTGATGCCGGCGTGGTCCCGAATCGCGGGTACGGATGCTCCCCAAGCGCCCCAGAGCCCGCCGAACACCGCGAAGCCCGTGTAGGCCGACGAGGGCTGATAGGCGCGCTCCCTCCCCATGTGTAACGATACACACGTGGAGTCAGGTGCCGGCGCCGGAGAGCGACAGAGGCCGACGATGGCGGAGGTCGCGCGGGCGGCCGGCCTGTCGGTGATGACGGTGTCCTACACCTATTCCCAGCCCGCGCGCGTCCCCGAGCGGGCCGGGGCCCAGGTTCGCGCCGCGGCCCGACAGCTGGGCTACCCGGCCCGCACCCCGGCGCCCGTTCCCTGCGCCGCGGGCGCTCCGGCAGCCTCGGGGTTGTCCTCGGTGAGCGTCTTGCCTACGCCTTTGCGGATCCACAGGCAGCGCGCTTCCTCACCGGAGTGGCCGAGGTCTGCGCCGACAATGCCGTCGGTCTGACCCTGGTGCCGGTCACGGGGGAGGCAAGCGACGTCGAGCGGGTGGCCGAGGCCGCCGTCGACGGCTTCGTCGTCTGGACCAGCGCGGATGACGACCCGGTCGTCGACGCTGTCGCCAGCAGCGGACTGCCCTCTGTGATCCACAGCGGCCCGCATGGACGGAGGCTGGCGGTCGTGGGCATCGATGATCGTGCCGCGGCCCGCGCCATCGGCCTCGAAGCGTTCGCCGGCGCCCAGCGCCCCGCCGTGCTCAGCTTCCCGCTGGACCGCAACCGGCGCAGGCGGCTACTCGCCGGCCCCGACCCCGCCCGCGCGACGTTCCCGGTGACCCGGCATCGACTGCAGGGCTTCCAGGACGCCTGGCGCGACCTCGGCGGAAGCTGGGCCGGTCTGCGGGTGGCGGCCTGCCCTGGCAACAGCGCTGCGCACGGGGCAGCGTTCGCCGCCGACATGCTCGCCGGCGGCGACCCTCCCGATGCAATCGCTGCGATGAGCGACGAGCTCGCGCTGGGCGCCTTGCGCGCCGCCGCCCACGCCCGGCTGGTCGTGCCCGATGCGCTCGCGGTCACCGGCTGGGATGACAGCGACGCCGCCGCTCGAGCCGGCCTGACCACGGTCGCTCAGTCACTGCACGACCAGGGCGTCCGTTGCGCTCGCATCGCCCTCGGCCTGGAGCAGCGGACGAGCATGGACGACCAGGCACCCTGGCAGATGCGGCGCCGCAAGTCCACCCGGGTGCGCCAGGGCGGCTGAGCCGGGACGCCCCCAGACCCGCCGGAGCCGAGCACCCCCGGGCTTGGAGTCGGCGCGAAACCCGCCGGAGCCGAGCGGGCTTGGCTGACCCCTCTCGGCCGGCCCGGCATGACCTTGTCGCCATGGGCGCGATCAGGGTCTACCTGGAGGTGACGGACAAGAGGTCGTTCGCCGTGGCGCTGGACTGGCCCGGGTGCTGCCGGTCGGCCAGAAACGAACTCGCCGCTCTAGGAGGCAACAAATGCTGGCCTTTCGCGTACGCTGTCCGCCGCATAACCTGGCCCGCGCTGGACCACGCCTGGGAGATGGAGGATCGACGGGAGGACCGGCTCCCGGGCGCCGGTCCACACGGACCGGAGATCGGCGGACAGGAGCGATCGCCAGTCGGCGCCGTCCCAGTACCCAGGACCCGTCGGGCGAGATCGGAGGTCCTTGATTCGTGCCTGCACCGGCGCGGCCCAGACTGGCCCGGCCGGTCTCCATTTCAGCCGCATTCCGCGATCAGATCACGGTCATGAGCGCGACGCCGGTCTCGTCCGGCGGCTCGCCTGCACCTCCGACCCAAAGGCGTCTAGCGGGCCTAGACGCTCCTATGATTGTCTGCTACCGTAGACGACGAAGTGGACGACGCGTTCCTGCGGGAGGCGGAGCTCGCCCGTGACCAGCTCAGCCGGCTGGAGGGGGAGACCGGTCGCCGCCGCCTCGAGTTCCACCAGGCGGTCCGGCGCCTGCACTCCGCCGGCCCATCTATGCGCGACATCGCCTCGGCGTTGGGGCTGAGCCACCAGCGGGTCCACCAGATCATCAGTGGAGACATGAATATGACGAGCCCCAGCGGACGCGGCACCCTCATCAAGCGCCTGGTCGGCGGGCGGCGGCGGCGGCAGTGCGAGCCCGGCCGCGGCCCACAGCCGCTCCAGGAGTTGATCGGGCGGCGCTTTCATGAGGATGCCCGGGCCGCGATGATCGCCGCCGAGGCCGAGGCGCGGGCCCTAGGTCATGGATTTCTGGGCACGGAGCACCTGCTGCTCGGACTCCTGAGCACCGAGCCGGGGACCGCCGCGCGGTTGCTGCGAGCGGCCGGGGCCGACCTCGACCGGAGCCGGGCCCTGATCCAGGCCTTGATCGGAACGCCGCCCCCGCAGCCTCGGGACGACCAGCTCAGCCCCACCGGACGGGTGAAGAGCGTCCTCGAGCTCGCCCGCTCGGAGGCGAGGGCGCTGCGCAGCCCCCACATCCGCAGCGAGCACCTGCTGCTGGGCGTGGCCCGCGAGGGCCGTGGCCTGGGAGCTCGTGTGCTCACCGAGTCCGGCATCAGCTATGAGCAGATTCGCGCCCGCGCCGGCCGGGCCGGGCTGGCCTGCACCTTCTGCGGGCGCAGCGGCCTCGACGTCGCCCACTTGGTCGCGGGACCCGGAGTGTTCATCTGCGACCGCTGCATCGAGGCGACCGGGTCACGTCCCGGCCCGCAAGCTGCCGCGCGGCGTTCTCAGAGCGTGCCAGCGGTCGCCGCCGGCAATGACGCGGGGGCGCTCTGCAGCTTCTGCGGCAGGCCCGCGCCCGGAATCGTCGGCCTCGTCAAGGCCGGTGGCGGGCCCGCGATCTGTCCGGACTGCCTGCAGCTGTGCCGCGAGATCGAGGACGAGGAGCGCGAGAGTCAGCACCCGGGTCGCGGGTGAACGCGCCCCGGCCTAGAACCCACAGGGTCTTGTCAAGTTTTTGGGCCCCCCCTTGGTTGGGTCGAAGTCCTGACCTTAGCGCCAGACACCCCAGACCCGGGCGAGTGCCTTGGACATGCAGCTACAAGGATCCTTATCAGCTCGCAGAGCCGGTCTCGGTTGGGGCTCCCAGCAGGCGCAGGCTGGCCGGCTGCAGCACCAGCCAGACGCGGTCGCCCCGGCGCACCGCGGTGTCGGTGCGGACTGTGGCCTTGATGCTCTGCGAGCCGATGGCGAGCGTAAGCAGCAGGTGCGAGCCGAGCGGTTCGACGACGCTCACGGTGGCCTCCAGGGCGCCCTCCACCGGCTCGTGGTGGACCTCGACGTTCTCGGCCCGGATGCCGACGTTGACCGCGGTCCCGGCGCCCAGGGCCCGGGCCTCAGCCAGCTCGAAGCGGGCTCCCTCAAGCGCGAACCCGCCGTTCTCAGCGACCCCGCGCACGATGTTCATCGGCGGGTTGCCGATGAACGTCGCCACGAAAACGTCGCCCGGCCGGTCGTAGACCTCCATCGGCGCCGCGCACTGGAGGATGGCGCCGTCGCGCATGACGGCGGTGCGGTCGCCCATGCTCAGCGCCTCCACCTGGTCGTGCGTCACGTAGACGGTCGTGGTTCGGATGTCCTGGAGCAGCCGCTTCAGCTCGGCGCGCATCTGCAGGCGGAGCAGCGCGTCCAGGTTGCTGAGCGGCTCGTCCATCAGGATCACCGAGGGCTTCATGACCAGCGCCCGGGCCACGGCCACGCGCTGGCGCTGGCCGCCGCTGAGCTGGGTCGGGTACCTGGTCAGGAAGGCTTCGATCCCCATCAATTCCGCCGCCTCGCGGACGCGCGTCTGCACGTCGTCGCGCCCCACGTGGTGCATCCGGAGCCCGAACGCGATGTTGTCGAACACCCGCAGGTGGGGGAAGAGCGCGTAGCTCTGGAACACCATCGCGATGTCCCGGCGCCCCGGAGGCGCGTCCGTGATGTCCCGGCCTCCGATTGAGATGGTTCCCGCATCCGGATAGTCGAAGCCCGCGATCAGGCGCAGCAGCGTGGTCTTGCCGCACCCGCTCGGCCCCAGCAGGACCATGAACTCGCCATCCTCGACGGTCAGCGAGACGGCGTCGACCGCGGCCTGTCCCGAGAAGGTCTTGCTGACCGACTGGATCCGGATCTCGGCCATGACGCGTCAGTCCCCGCCCGCCACAATCATCACCCTGGCTAGCGCCGGCCACCCTGGCCGAACGCGCTGAAGAGGTAGGGGCGCATGAAGAAGATGAAGACGAACGCGGGCAGGGTCAGCGCCAGGCCGCCGGCAAAACGGAAGGGCAGGGGCGACTGGCCGAGGGCGTTCACGACCTGGGCCGGTAGTGTCGGGTTGCGCACCGTGAGAACGGCGGCGGCGAACACCTCATTCCAGGAGAGCACGAACGCGAAGAGCGCGGCGGCTCCCAGGCCGGGGCGGGAGAGCGGGAGCACGATCCGCCACACCGCACCGAACCGGCTGGTGCCCATGCTCATGGCCGCCTCCTCGAGCTCGCTCGGAATCCGCAGGAAGACGCTCGCCGCCAGCAGGATGGTCAGGGGCAGCGCCATGACCGTGTGCACCAGCGCCACCGAGAGGATGCTGTCGTAGAGGTTCCAGTTGATGAAGGTGACCGCCAGCGGGATCGCCAGGATCAGGATCGGAAAGGCGCGCACGCTGACGATCAGCAGCTGCACCAGGTCGCGGCCTGCGAACCGGTAGCGGGCGATGGCGTAGCCCGCCGGGCAGCCCATGGCGAGTGCGAACACGACCGTCAGGACGCCGATCAGAAGGCTGCGGCCGAGGGCGGGCAGGATGCCGGTGGCGCTGAGGAAGAAGCCGATCGACTCGACCGAGATCGGGGTGGGGAACAGGGGGCGGGGATAATCGAAGACCGCAGTCCGCGGCTGCAGCGCGGCGACGGCTATCAGGTAGAGCGGAAAGAGCATGAAGGCGGTCACCAGTCCGGCGCCGGCGTACGTGAGCAGACGGCCCGGGGACGTCTGGCGGCGGAGGCGCACGGGGCTGGCTGCGCTCACCGCTGGAACACCTCGCGGGGGGTCCTCAGAAAGGCGAGGTAGGCGACGGTGCTGAGCGACGAGAGGACCAGGATCAGCACCGCGTAGCCGGCGGCGAGCTGGTAGTTGCGATATTCGTTGATCCAGCTCTCGCTCTTCACCGCCAGCACCGGCAGGGCGCTCCCGGCCAGGGCCAGGACCACGCCGAACACCTGGAAGGCGGCGGTGGTGCGCAGGATCAGGGCCACCTGAAGGGTCGGCTTCAGGAGCGGCAGGGTGACGTGCCAGAACCGCCCCCAGGCGCCGGCGCCCAGGCTCTCCGCCGCCTCGTCGAGCTCGGGGGGGATGGCCTGGATCCCCGACATGATGATCACCATGACCAGCGAGATGCTGCGCCAGACCTCCGCCAGGACGATCGCGGTGACCAGGCCGCCGAGGTTGTTGTAGTCGAGGAATCCGACTGGGTGGGCGATCAGGTGGAGGTCCTGGAGGACCGAGTTCAGGTAGCCGTGGGAGGTGAAGATGGAGAACCAGACCAGGCCGGCGGCGAGGTCGGAGACCGCCAGCGGGATGCTCCAGATGTAGAGCATGACGGCCCTGCCGCGCAGGCTGGTCTGGGCCAGGACCGCCATCCCCAGCGCGATCGTGGTCTCGATCGGGATGATGAGCACGAGCAGCAGCAGCGTGTTGCGGACCGCGAGCTGAAAGTCGGTGTCCCTGGCCATGGCCTGGAAGTTGCCCAGGGTGAAGCTGCCGGTGACGGACTGGAAGGCGATCAACAGCGCCTGCACAGCCGGCCAGGCGAAGAAGACGGTCATGAAGATCGCCGCCGGGGCCAGCAGCACGTAGGGCTCGAGGCGCCGGCGCCCCCATCTCACGGCCGGCCGCGGGTGGGCGGCCGCCCCCCGCAGCGACGGGGTCTCTACTTGACCTGGCACGTCCCGCTGCTCGGAGGATCGGGGGGCCAGCAGGGGGCCTTGGCGGCTTCGAGGAGCGTCTGCAGCTGCTTGCCCTCGTCGGTGAGCACGGTCTGGATGTCCTCGTTGTGGAGGACGATGCGGGTGAAGGTGTCGAAGTACGCCTTGTTGAACTCGCCGTCCTTGGCGCCCAGGCCGACTGGCAGCAGCGCGGGCAGCGCCTTCTTGGAGTTGGCCTGCTTGGCGGCGGCCCCGGCCTCGGCCCCGACTCCGGGCGGGGCGTCCGTGCCGCTGACTTTGACATCGGTCAGAACCGGGAAGAAGCCGACCACCCCGGTGGTCTTCTTCTGGACGGTGGGCCGGGTCAGGTAGTCGATCATGGCCTCGGCCCCCTTCTGGTTGTTGGCCCCGACCGGGATCGCCAGCCCGGCCACCACGGACATGAAGCCGAGGCCCTTGGGCCCGGTGGCGGCGGGCACGGCCTGGAACTGGTCGGGCAGGTTCTTGAGGGCGTCGATGAGGCGCGCCTGGTGGTCCCACGCCACCCAGACCTCACCCGACTGCAGGGGCTCCTGCATGAAGCCGTAGTTGGTCGATTGGGGGTTGGCGACCGCCCACAGCCGCTTCATCATCTGCCAGCCCTGGACGGCCTCCGGAGACTTGAAGCCGGTGACCTCGCCGCCCGTGTAGGAGGGGTAGAGGTAGCCCTCGACGAACCGGTTGAGGAGTCCCCCGCGGGTGCCGGTCGCGGCGGGGATTCCGATCTTCTTCTCGCCGGTGGCCTTCTGCATGTTCTCGCCCCACGTGACCAGCTGGTCGTAGGTGAGGCTGTTGACGTCGGAGCCCTTGGGCAGGTACTGGAGCGCCTTCTTGTTGACGACCATCATGTAGGTGGCGTGCATCCAGGGGATGTAGTACTGCTTGGGGGTGCCCAGCTTGCCGTAGGTCACCAGCTGGGAGTTGAACTTGCGGTCCTTCTCCAGCCGCTGCAGCAGCGGGGTCAGGTCCTTGAGGGCGCCGGCGGCCTGCAGCGGCCCCAAGGCTCCAGTCAGCTCCCCCAACACGTGGACGTCGACCATACCCCCCGAGT
>JBBSHA010000025.1:0-14331 GCA_038253595.1 Candidatus Dormibacterales bacterium | reverse complement strand
CCCGGCCACCGCGCCGGCCACCGCCCCCGCCAGCGCAATCTCGATCCTGTTCCAGCCGCCCTTCGTGCTCCTCCCGATCCTCCTCCTGCTGGCGCTGCTCGGGGCGGCGGTGCTGCTGATCCGGCGCGGGCGCGGCGGCGCCCCGCCCCTGCCCCCCGCCGCGATCGTGAGCCACCGCAGCCCCCGCGTCACCGGGGGCGGACCCCGGCCATCGGGTGCGCCACCGATTCCGACCGGCGCCCCGCCCGGCGCCCCCGAAGCCCCCGCGCCCCCGCCACAGTCGCGGACCCGGGCGGCCGGCTCCGAGGACCAGCCCGACCTGCCCGAGCCCAGCGACTGAGGGGTGCCCGTACCATGCACTCAGATGTGGTCCCGGCTCCGGCCCTACTGGCTCCACGCCTACCTGCTCACGTACACACCGCTGCTCCTGGTCGCGGATTCGCGCCTGACCGGCATCGGCCAGCAGTACGCGCTGGGCGCGCTCACCTTCGGGGTGCTCTGGCTGTGCACGCTCCGCCTCGAGCGGGAGGCGCGGCTCCAGGTCTGGGTATGCGTCGGGGTGGCGACGCTGTTCGAGGTCTTCGGTTCGCTGGTCTGGGGCGTGTACCGGTACCGCTGGCACAACGTTCCGCTGTACGTGCCGCCTGGCCACGGGCTGGTCTACCTGTTCGGAATCACCGCGTCCGCCCTGCCCGTGTTCCGGCGCCACGGCCGGACCCCGGCCCTGATCCTCCTGGCAATCTGCGCGGCCTGGGCGCTGGCCGGCCTCACCCTCCTCCCCCACCTCACCCACCGGCTCGACGTGCAGGGCGCCCTCTGCCTGCCGGTCCTCGGCTACGCCGTGCTCCGGTCGCCCCGCTACGCGATGTTCGCGGCCATCTTCGTGGCCACCACCGACCTGGAACTGGTCGGCACCTGGGTGCGGGACTGGACCTGGCTGGCGGTCGCGCCCTGGGACCACGTCCCCTCAGGCAACCCGCCCTCGGCGATCGCGGGCGGCTACGCCATGATCGACGGGTCCGTAGCCGTGGTGATGCTCGTGCTGGTCCGCCTCCGCCTGGTGCGCGCCCCGCTCCCGCGCTCGCTCGCCCTGCCTGTCCGGGAGACGGCCGGCGGCGAGCCGCTCCGGCCTCGTCCGCCGGCTCCGGGCAAGCGCCCGGAGGCTGTGCCCGGGCCTAGCAGGGTGATGAAATAGGTCGGCGAGCGCTGCGGTGCCCAGCTGGCCCAGATGCAAGAAACCGCGCGCACTCGGGTTCGTAAGCGAGGAGCGCAGAAGGTGACGCCGCAGATGGGCCGCATGGGTGCCGCAGATCCGCCGAGTCCTGTTTCATCAGCCTGCTACGACTCCAGGTGGCGGTGGATGCTGAAGAGAGAGGAGCCGGAGCCCAGCCCGACACCGGTCAGGAACACCATTGCGGCGGCCAGCACGGACACGCCGACGGTGATGCCGGGCGCGACCTGAGCGAAACTGCCGGCGCCGGCGGCGATCCCGAGCAGGGCCAGGCTGAGCGTGATGACGGCGGCGACCAGGCCCGCCGCGGCCCCCGTCAGGGCCCCCTCCAGCACGAAGGGCCCGCGCACCATCCAGCGCGGCGCGCCGACCAGCTGCATGATCGTCACCTCGTCGCGGCGGGCGTGGATCGCCGAGCGGATGCTGTTGGCGGTGACGGTGACCGCCACGAACCCGAGCAGGAGCAGGAATGCGACGCCCGCCACCGCCACCCAGGTCAGGACCTGCTGGATGCGCT
Organism: Candidatus Dormibacterales bacterium; assembly: GCA_038253595.1. Classification (GTDB taxonomy): domain Bacteria; phylum Chloroflexota; class Dormibacteria; order Dormibacterales; family Dormibacteraceae; genus JBBSHA01. The sequence goes on along the minus strand of JBBSHA010000025.1, from coordinate 12,583 downwards.
GGTAGGCGCCCCGGTCGTAGGAGGTCGGGTAGGTGGGGTCGACGGCCGGGTTGCCGCGCACCACCTGGTCGATGGCGCCCACCTCCTGGACCCGCCGCACCTGCACGTCGAGGCTGGCCGGGAAAGGGTTGGAATCGATCGCGCCCGCCAGGTCGGGCAGCCCGGGCCGCTTCTGGGCCCGCTTCAGGGCACCGCTCTTGCTGGTGTAGCCCACGCTGGAGACCCGCTTGTCGGTGGCCAGGTGGAGGCGAAGCGCGCTGACGTCGTCGACCTGGGCGTCGTCGCGCAGGTAGACATGGAGCAGGGACGCCTCCCGGGCCTCGCTGCCGGCGAGGTTGGCGAGCGCGTAGCCGCTGAGGCCCACGAGGCCGCTGAGGAGCAGGAGCAGCGTCATCGAACCGAGCGCGGGAGCGGTGGCGCCGAGGTTGCGAATCCAGCTGCGGGCGGCGCCCAGGAGCAGGTAGCGGGTCACGTTCTGGGTCACCGCGGCGACGATGTGACGGCGCGGGAAGCGGGCTTTCAGGACCACGCCGCCCAAGCCAGCCTCCCCACCCGCCCCGCCGGCTGATCGCGCACCAGGCGGCCGTCCACCAGGGTCAGCACCCGCCGCTGCATGCGCTTGACGATCTCCAGGTTGTGGGTGGCGACCAGGACGGTGGTGCCGAAGCGGGAGATGTCCTCGAGCAGGTCGGTGATCTGCCAGGCCGTCTCCACATCCAGGTTGCCGGTGGGCTCGTCAGCGATCAGCAGCGGGGGCTGCGACACCACCGCCCGGGCGATGGCGACCCGCTGCTGCTGGCCGCCGGACAGCTGATTGGGAAAGGACTCGTGGCGATCCCCCAGCCCCACCGCCTCGAGGGCGTCGAGCGAGCGGTCGTGGGCCTCGCGGTCGCCGACCCGGAGGTCGGTGACCTGGAGGGCGAAGGCGACGTTCTCGAGGGCGGTCAGGCGGGGCAGCAGCTTGTAGTCCTGGAAGACCACGCCGACGTGCCGCCGCAGCTCCGCCACCCGGGTCGCCTTCATGTCGTGGGCGGCCAGGCCGTCGACCCAGACCTCACCCGTGGTGGGCCGGATCTCGCGGTTGATCAGTCTCAGCAGGGTCGTCTTGCCCGCCCCGCTCGGGCCCACCAGGAAAACGAGCTCACCGGGCTCGAGAACCATGTCCACGTCGTCCAGCGCCACGCGATCACCGTAGGAGCGGCTCACACGCACGAATTCGACCAAGCTCTGCAACTCGACAAGAGTAACGGCGACCGACCCCGGAGTCCGGTGAAACGGGTGCCCCGGCGACCGCCACGTAAGTCGCGGCGAACTTGACGCCGGCGCCGGCCTCCTCGGCCGTTCCACGGGTCCGCCCCGGAAACCGCTTTAATAGCCGCAAACACCACCCGCACCAGGAGAGAGGAATGCGCAACTCCGTCCGTACCACCGTGGCTGTGGCCGCGCTCGTGCTGACCGCATGCGGCGGCACCGGGTCCGGCGCGCCCTCCACCAGCTCGTACTCCGGCAAGACCATCCAGCTCGGGGCGGTGCTCTCGCTGACCGGCGCCGGTGCCGTTTACGGGCCCAGCTCCAAGAACGGGGCCGATCTCGCCGTCGACCAGGTCAACAAGGCGGGCGGTGTGAGCGGGGCCCAGATCAAGCTGACCACCAACGACGACGCCTCGGACAAGGCCCAGTCGGCCCAGGCCGCCCAGACCCTGATCCAGCAGAACCAGGTGGTCGGCCTGCTGGGCCCCACCCTGTCCAACTCCGCCGTGGCCGTCCATCCGCTCGCGGAGAGCCTGCACACTCCGGTGGTGGCGGTCTCCACGACCGGCATCCACATCGTCCCCGACTGCAACAACCCCAAGCCGGACCCCTGCAAGTACGTCTTCCGGGACAGCCTGGGAGAGGAGAGCGCGATCCCCACCAACATCAAGGCCTACGCCGACAAGGCGCACCCCAAGACCGGCGTCCTGCTGGTGGCCAAGGACGACAAGTTCTCGGCGGACGGGGGCGAGATCGTCAAGAAGACCGTCAGCTCGGACGGTATCCAGCTGCTCCAGTCGATCGAGTTTGGCAAGGCCGACGCCGACCTCAGCCTGCCCGTCACCAAGGCGGTCCAGGCCAACCCCGACGTGATCTTCATCACCTCGCTGGGAGGGATCCCGGCCCGGATCATGACCGAGGCCCGCCGGCAGGGCTTCAAGGGCCAGTTCCTGGGCGGCAACGGCTTCAACACCGCGGCCGTCTCCAAGCAGGCCGGCGACGCCGGCAAGGGCGCCCAGAGCGGCAGCGCCTGGTACATCAAGAACGACTTCAAGTCCAACAAGGAGTTCGTGGACTCCTACAAGGCCAGGTTCGGCCAGGATCCCGACCAGTTCGCGGCCCAGGGCTTCACCGGCATCCTGATCATGGCCGACGCCGCCAAGCGGGCCAACCTGACATTTTCCAGCGTCGCCCAGGACCGCGACAAGCTGCGCAGCGCCCTCGAGAAGGTGAGCCTGGACAGCCCGCTCGGCCCCTTCCAGTTCACCAAGGCCCACGACGTGAAGCAGACGATCTGGGTCATCGCCATGGATGGCAGCGGGGGGTTCAACCTGGTCACCAGCGTCAAGCTCAACGGCTAGCACTGTGGGTTCAGCGCCCGGTTCCGGCCCGGAGCCGGGCGCTTACTGAGAGAAGAGCGGAATGGCACAGCAGCTGCTGAACGCGGTCTTCATCGGTTCCATCTACGCCCTCTTCGCGGTCGGCTACACGCTGGTCTTCGGCGTCCTCGACGTGCTCAACCTCGCCCACAGCGCCGTGTTCATGCTGGGCGCCGTCATCGCCTATTCGCTGGCGGTGATCCACGGTCAGCCCTTCCTGGTCGCCGCCGCCCTGGCCATCGCCGCCTCGGCGGGCCTCGGCCTTCTGATCGAGTTCGTCGCCCTCCGCCCGCTCCGGCGCCGGGGCGCCCCCCCGATCTCCGCCCTGATCTCGACCATCGGCCTGGCCCTGGTCTTCGTGGCGATCGTGGAGCAGTCCCGCGGCGGGGGCCCGCTGGCCTGGCTCTGGCGCGACGGCGCCAACTCGGTCCGCTTCCCGAGCGGGGTGGTGCCCAACCCCACCTACCACCTGGGCGGCCTCACGGTGCCCGGCAGCAAGCTGGCCATCCTGCTGATCTCGATCGTCCTCATGCTCGGGCTGGGTTACGTAATGCGCTACACCCAGGTCGGGCGGGCCCTGCGGGCGGTGGCGGAGAACCCGCGCGCCGCCCGGCTGCTCGGCATCCAGGTCGATCGCATCTTCGCCCTCACCCTCGCCATCTCCTCGGCCCTCGGCGGCCTGGCGGGCATCCTCTTCGCGGTGGCCGTCTCCGACATCTCGCCCTACATCGGCCGCGACCAGGTCGAGTTGAAGGGCCTGGCGGTGATCGTCCTCGGCGGCATGGGGTCGATACCCGGGGCCGTGATCGGCGGCTATGCGCTGGGAATCGTGGAGGCGCTGGCGTTCATTCGCTTCGGCAGCAACGTGGAGACCGGGGTCGCCTTCCTGGCCCTCTTCCTGATGCTGGTCATCCGCCCCCAGGGCCTTTTCGGGGCTCGACTACGCGAGCGTCTCTAGCAGGGTGGTGAAAAAGGTCGGCGATGGTTGCGGTGTCCAAGTGGTCCAGGTGCAAGGATGAGCCGAGCACCGGAGCGCGCGCACTTTGAGTGCGTAAGGGAGGAGCGCAGAAGGTGACGCCGCAGATGGGCCGCATGGGCGCCGCAGATCCGCCGATTCCTTTTTCAACAGCATTGTTCGCGACCGGCCCGGAGCGCTGACAGGTTGGACTTCTTCGTCCAGCTCTTCAGCGACCCGCTCGCCTTCTACAGCTCGCACGAGCTGCTGCTGGCCCAGATCGGCATCAACTCGATGCTCGCCATCTCCATCTTCGTGACGCTCTACTCCGGCCAGCTCACGCTCGCCAACGTCGGCTTCATGGCGGTGGGCGCCTACACCACGGTGATCCTCAGCCTCCACGCCGCCACCCCGCTGGGGGTCAACGTCGCCGCCGGCGCGCTGCTGGCGGGCGCCGTCGGGGTGATCGTCGGGCTGCCGGTGCTGCGCCTGCGCGGGGTCTTCCTGGCCATCGCCACGCTCGGCTTCGGCGAGGCGCTGCGGTTTGGGGTGATCCTCAACCTGCCGATCACGGGCCAGGGCCAGGGCCTCAAGAACCCCGACGCCGACCCGCTCGGGGGCATCGTCCCGATCCTGATCTCGTTGCCGATCATCGCCTACGTGACCTGGCGCCTCACCGGCACCAAGCTGGGCCAGGCCTGGGCGGCGATCCGGGAGGACGAGCTGGCCGCGTCCAGCCAGGGGATCAATGTGCCCTGGTACAAGATGGGGGCGTTCGTCCTCGGCGCCGTGATCGCCGGCTATGCCGGTGGCCTGGAGTCGCACTTCAACTTCTTCGTCGACCCCACCGAGTACGGCACCGGCCGGGCCATCCAGGTGCTCACCTTCGCCGTGGTGGGCGGCGTGACCAACGTGCTCGGACCCATCGTCGGGGCCACCATCCTGACCTCGCTGCCCGAGATCGCCCGGCCGGCCCGCGACTACCGGGACGTGATCAACGGCGTGATCCTGATCCTGATCATCATCTTCCGGCCCCTGGGGGTGCTCGGCGGCGGCGGCCTGGCCGTGATCCGTCCCCGCTGGTGGCCCGCCTCCTGGACCCTGCGGCGTGGCAGCCCCGCGGCCGGCGGCTGAGGCAGGGCCGGCCGTCGCCGGCTCCGCACTGCTGCGCCTGGACCGAGTCACCCGCCACTTCGGCGGGGTCCAGGCCGTCGACGAGGTCTCGCTGGAGGTGGCCGCGGGTGGCATCTTCGGCCTGATCGGGCCCAACGGGGCGGGCAAGACCACGCTGGTCAACCTGGTAACCGGCTACATCCCCGTCCAGTCCGGGGTCATCGAACTGGACGGGGAGCTGATCAGCGGGCTGGGCCCCCACCAGCTCGCCTCGCGCGGCGTCGCCCGCACCTTCCAGACGATCCGGCTCTACCGCCGGTTGACGGCCCTGGAGAACGTGCTGGTCGGGATGCACTCGCGGCGCCCCCACGACACCCTCCAGCAGCTGGCGCTGCTCCCCGTCTTCCGCAGGGGCCAGCAGGAGCGGGTGACGGAGGCGCGCGCGCTGCTGGAGGCGTGCGGGCTCGATCCCTCCCGCTTCGGCGACCGCCGGGCGGGCACGCTCTCCTACGGCGACCAGCGCCGGCTGGAGATCGCCCGGGCGCTGGCGCCGAAGCCCCGCCTGCTGATCCTGGACGAGCCGGCCGCGGGCATGAACCCGAGCGAGAAGGACCGCGTGCGCGAGCTCATGGAGAGGCTGAATGCCGGCGGCCTGACGATCCTGCTGATCGACCACGACATGCGGCTGGTGATGGGTGTCTGCCGCCAGATCGCCGTCCTCAACTTCGGCCGCAAGATCGCCGACGGCAGCCCGGCCCAGGTGTCGGCGGACCCGGTGGTCGTGACCGCCTACCTGGGCAGCCGCGCCGGCGAGGAGGGCGCAGCCGCCGCCCCCGGCGCGACCGGGCCCGACACCGCTGCCCTCGACGGCGAGCCGGAGCCGGAGGAGCCGGCGGGGGTGGCGAAGCCAGCGGGGGTGACGGCCGCCGACCCCGGGGCGGCGATCCTGGAGGTGGAGGCCCTGGAGGTGGCCTACGGGGCCATCCAGGCCGTGCGCGGGGTTTCCTTCAAGGTCGCCGCGGGCGAGGTGGTGACCTTGATCGGGGCCAACGGGGCCGGTAAGTCGACCATCCTGGGCGCCCTCTCGGGCCTGCTCCGGCCGGTCGGCGGGCGGGCATTGTTCGACGGCCTCGACCTGGGCCGCGCCGGCACTGAGCGGATCGTCCGCCACGGTCTGGTCCAGGTTCCCGAGGGCCGCGAGGTGCTGGCGCGGCTGACGGTGGCGGAGAACCTGGCCCTCGGCGCCTGGACCCGCCGCGACGGGCGCGAGGTCCGCCGCGAGATCGAGGAGCTGATGGAGCGCTTCCCGATCCTGGGCAGCCGCCGACACCTCGCCGCCGGACAGCTCTCGGGCGGGGAGCAGCAGATCCTGGCGATCGCCCGCGGCCTCCTCGGACGTCCCCGCCTCCTGCTGCTCGACGAACCCTCGCTGGGCCTGGCGCCGCAGATGGTGGACACCGTCTTCGAGGTGATCCAGGAGATCCACGCCCGGGGCACCACCATCCTGCTGGTGGAGCAGAACGCGCTCCGCGCACTGGAGGTGGCCGACCGCGCATATGTGATCGAGACCGGCCGGGTGCTGCTGGCGGGAACCGGGGCCGCCCTGCGCCTCAACCCTGAGGTACGCAAGGCCTATCTCGGCGGCTGAGCAGGCTGACCAGGGTGGACGCCGGGGGGTCGCGATCGGGCCGGCCGTGCTGATCGCGGTCGTCGGCTTCCAGCTCCGCTCCGTGATCGTGGGGGTGCCCCCGGTCCTACCCGGGCTCCGCGACGACCTCCACCTCTCCTTCTCGGCCGCGGGCGCGCTGTCGGCGATCCCGGTCCTCGGCCTGGGCGCCGCCGCCGTGCCCGGGGCGCTCCTGGTCAACCGCTTCGGGGGCCGCTTCATAGTGGGCGCCGGGACCATCGCCCTGGGCGCGGCCGCGCTCCTCCGCCTGGCCCCGCCGGTGCCGGCCGCCCTGTTCGCGTTCAGCGCCCTGATGGCATTGGCGGTGGCCGTGGTGCAGCCCTCCCTGGTGGTCATCGTGAGGGCCTGGTTCCCCGACCACGTGCAGCCCGCGGCGACCGCCTACGCGACCTCGCTGGGGCTGGGCGGGCTTGGCGGCGCCGTCGTCAGCGTCCCGCTCCTGGCTCTTGGGGGCTGGCGGGGCAGCTTTGTAGTCTGGGGCGGGCTGGCGTTCCTGGCGGGCCTGCTCTGGTTTGCGCTGGCACCCGGTCGCGGCGCCGATCACTCCCCGGTCCCGGGCGGTTTCCGCCACCTCGTCCGCGACCCGGCAGTCTGGCATGTGGCGGCGCTCTTCGGCAGCCAGAGCCTGGTCTACTACGCGTCCGCCACCTGGATCCCCTTCCAGCTGCGCGGCTACCACCCCGGCTACCTGACGCTGGTCCTCTTCCTGCTCAACGTGGTCAACCTCCCGCTCACGATCGGGCTGGTGCTGCTGCGCCGGCCGTGGGCGACGTCCCGGCTCTTCTACGGCGGCGCCGGCGTCCTGATGGTCACCGGCTCGACCGGATTCATGCTCGGTCTCACCCAGCTGGCCTGGCTCTGGGCGGCCCTCCTCAGCGCGGCCATCGGGATGACCTTCAGCGGCGCCACCGTGCTCCCGGCGCTGTTTGCGCGGACCGAGAACCAGGTCTCCGGCTTCGTCGCCATCGTGCTCACCGCCGGCTACGCCCTCTCCTTCACCGGGCCGCTGCTGGGTGGCCTGCTGGTCGACCGGACGCGCATCCTGAGCAGCCCGTTCTGGCTGGTCGTCGCGTCGGCCCTGACCCTGCTGGCCCTGGGCCTGACGCTGCCCCGGCGGCCGTCGCTGGCCTCCCCCCCGCCGCCGCCGGCCCCGGCTCGGACCGGCTCAGCGCCCCCGGGGTAGTCCGAGCACGCGCTCGGCGATGATGTTGCGCTGGATCTCTGACGACCCGGCGTAGATGGTTTCCGCCTGCGCCCACATCCAGCCGTACTGCCAGCGCCACTCCTCGACCGCCCACGGCGAGTCCGGCGCCAGGGCACCGTACATCCCCTCCACCGCGATCGCGGTCTCCTGCAGGCGCTTGTCCATCTCGCTCCAGTAGAGCTTGCTGAGGCTGGCCTCGGGTCCGGGCACCCGGCCCTGGGCGGCGCGCGTCAGGTTGCGCAGGCCGGTGGCCTTGAAGACGTGAGCCTCGATCGCCGACTGGGCCACCTGCTGGCGGACCGCCTCGTCGCCGCCGGCCCCCCGGTGCCGGGCTAGGCCGGCGAGCGCGCCCGCGGCCCGTTCGAAGCGGGAGGCGTTGGCCAGGCCGCCCCGCTCGAAGCCGAAGGTCGCCATCGCCATCCCCCAGCCCTCGGTCGGCGAGCCGACCACGTCCCGCTCCTCCACCTCGACATCGGTCAGGAAGATCTCACCGAACTCGCCGGTGCCCGTCATCTGCACGATCGGCCGGACCTCGATGCCCTTTTGCCGCATGTCGACCAGGAACAGGCCGATGCCCTGGTGGGGGCGCGCCGCCGGGTCGGTGCGGGCGAGCAGAAAACTGCCGTCGGAGTAGTGGGCACCGCTGGACCAGGTCTTCTGGCCGTTCAGCACCCAGCGGTCGCCGCGCTTCTCGGCCCGGCACTTGAGACTGGCCAGGTCGCTGCCGGCGTCGGGCTCGCTGAACCCCTGGCAGAACACCAGGTCGGCGCTCAGGATCCGGCCCAGGTAGGTCTCCTTCTGCCAGTCGGTGCCGTGCACCGCCAGCAGGGGGGCCAGCAACGTGACGCCGAGCCGGCCGAGGATGGGCGGCGCGCCCGCCAGCGAGACCTCCTCCTCGTAGATCGACTGCAGCACCGGGCCGGCCGCGCGGCCGCCCTGCTCCTTGGACCACCCCAGCGTCAGCCAGCCGCCGGCGTAGAGCCGCCGCTGCCAGTCGCGCTGGATGGCCTCCTCCTCCTCGGCGCGGAAGCCACCCACCCCGCGGTGCCGCCACTCCGAGGGCAGGTTCTCGTCCAGCCAGGTCCGGACCTCGGCCCGGAACGCCTCCTCCTCGGGGCTGTAGCTCAGGTCCATGGTTCGCAGGCTAGCAGCTTGGGAATGGACACTGGGGATGACCACCAACGTCCTCTGCGGCAAGTGCGGGGCGACCCTGGGGAGCCCGGCCGCGACCTGTTCCCGGTGCGGCTCCCGACCCGCCGGGGTCCGGCCTCTGCCCCGGCCCAAGAACCGCTGGCTGGCGGTGGCCCTGGCGGCCCTGCTGCCCGGCCTCGGCCACATCTACCTGGGCCACTTCCGCAAGGGACTCTTCTACCTGGCCGCCGCCGGGGGCCTGGAGTTCCTGGGGTTCGACCTCGATCTCACCGGCATCGGTGCGGCGCTCGGCATCCCCATGGGGCTGGGCGGCCTCGGCCTCTGGGCCCACGGCATCTGGGACGTCTACCACCTGGCGCGCCGGCAGGCCTGATCCGCCGCCGGGGCGGTGGACCGGGATCTAGACGAACCCGTAGCTCAGCCAGCCACCGTCCATGACCAGCGTCTCGCCGGTGACGTAGGCGGCGTCGGGGGAGAGCAGGAAGAGGGCGCCGCGGGCGATCTCGGCCGGATCCGCCAGCCGGCCCTGGGGGGTGCGCCGCTCCAGCTGTCCGAGGTCGAGCTTGCCCGCCGCGTGCAGCCCCAGGACCATGTCGGTGCGCACGTAGCCGGGCGCGATCCCGACCACGCGCACCTGCGGCGCCAGCTCCGCCGCCAGCACCCGGGTGAGCATGACCAGGGCCGCCTTGGAGGCGGCGTAGGCGGCCCGGCCGGGGAATGGCGCGAAGGCGGTCACCGAGGCGACATTCAGGATCACCTCGCCGCCGCGGGGGTCGGCGAGCATGGCCCGGGCCGCCTGCTGCGAGCAGTAGAAGGGGCCACTGAGGTTCAGATCGATGATCCGCCGCCAGTCGGCCGGAGCCAGGTCGACAGCCGGTGCCACGACGTTGAGACCGGCGTTGTTGACCAGGATGTCCAGGCGCCCGAAGGCGCGGATCGCGGACTCCACCAGGTGCTGGGCGCCGGCCTCGGTGGCGACGTCGGCACCGAGGCCGACCGCCCCCACCCCGCCGCCGATGGCCGCCGCCGCCTCGCCGGCGGCCTCCTGGGTGCGAGCGTTAACGACCACCCGAGCACCCGCTCCGGCCAGCGCCTCGGCGATCGCCCGGCCGATGCCCCGGGAGGACCCCGTGACCACTGCGACCCGGCCCTCGAACCCTGTCATCGCAGCTCTCGGCGACCGGCCGGCGTGTCCAGGACCACCGCCGCCACCCCGGGCGGGCCGGCCTCGACCGTGTACTCGAGGTCCGCGCCGAGCAGCGCCTGCAGCCGCTCACGGGCCGCCTCCGGGTCGGGGTCGGTGAGATGGATGGCGGCGATACCCCGGGCCCGGGAGGGGTGCTCCACCGCCGCCTCGCCCGGGTGCTGGCCGGCCGCCAGGCGCCATTCGATGAGGAAGGGGAGCGGGCTCGGCCGGGCGCCTGCCACCAGTTCCTGCAAGGTCCAGGCCAGCTCCACCCCGTCCGGGCGACGGCGCGCGCCGGCCGCCAGGGTGGGCAGCTCGAACCCCTGCCCGGCAAGCCGGGTGCGGGTGGCGGCCAGGTCGTCGGTGCGCGCGATCCAGACCGCGAAGGTGCGGCCGGCCGCCACGGCCTCCGCCACCCGCTGCGAGCTCCGGATGGCGGCCGCCTCGCCGGGATCGACCACCGCGATCAGCTCCAGATATTCAGAACCGAGAGGGATGATCAGATTGGCCGTCCCCCGGCCCGGATGGTGACCGCCGGGCAGCGCCACCAGGCCGTGCTCGGAGCGAAACCGCGCCGCCGCCACGTCCAGGTCCGCCACCGCGACCTGGACGTGGTCGAAGCCGAGCCGGGGGCGGCGCTCCCTGGCCTGGCCTCGGGTCGTGACGGCCGGTCGCCCCGCCCCCGGCGCTGCGACTACCCCTGGGCGGCGGCTGCCGGTGGCGTCCGGCGCCGGGTGGCGGTCGTGGTCCGGCGCCGGGTGGTGGTCCCGGTGGACCCGGCCGGCGAGCGCCTGCGGCGGGTGGCGGTGCCGCTGCCGATCGCCCTCTGGACGCGGCGCTGGATGCTGCGGAGCCCCTTCTCGACGGTGCCGCCGGCGGCGGCCGTGCCCTTGCTGCCGAGCTTGTCGAGCTGACGCTTCAGCTTGCGGTTCTCCTTGATCAGCTGGTTCACCATCTCGTTCAGGTTCTCGACCAGCTCGGCCCCACCCTGGCGGCGGCGGCGGGTGGCGGGAGTGCTGCGGGTTCCGGTGCTGCTGCCGGGCCTGCGACCGCGCCTTTTCGGGGCTGGAGTGCTGCTCTCTTCTGCCATATTTTGTGTCCTCGTTTTGATCTCTTCTTGAAACGCCGTGGCGCGAGTATATAACGTGCGGATCAGGCGGCCGCGAGGATCGCCTGCCGTATCAAAGTCTTCAGACCTTCGCGCGCCAGCTCGTGCGCCGGATTTGCCTTGCGACTCACGTAGCGGACGACGCGTTGACCGCGCCGGGTGCGCTCGCGAACCTCGTACACCGCGGCTCGAAAGGTGTCGCTGGAGGGGAAGCGGCTGCGCACCACGGGAGCGCAGTCGGTGCGCACCACCACGCGGTGGAACGGCCAGCGGGCGGCGGCCAGGTCCAGGGCGGCGGCGCAGACGTGCGCCTCCAGCTGGGCGGAGCCGCCGGGGTGGGCGAGCCCGAACGACTCCGTGTACACCGCCCGACCCCTGACAAAAACGGCCAGGCCACAACCGGCCCGTCCGTTCTTGTCGAGCGCTGCGTCGACGTAGATGACAAGGCACTCCCGCAAATCGAGACTCCTCCCCAAGCCGAAACTTTGGTGGAGCATAGCAGCATGTGGTGCGCCTGGATAGGCCCCGGCCCCACATCTTGGGTCAGCCGGTCACCTTCCCCTGAGAGCCGGCGGCCCGGGGCTAGACTGAGGCCCCGATGGCCACCCTCTCCCGATTGTCGCGCGGGCGCGATTTCGTGGTAATCGGGGGCGGCATCGCGGGCTGCACGGTGGCCTACGAGCTGGCCCGGCGCGGACTCCGGGTCACCCTCCTGGAGCAGCGTTCGATCGCCGCCGCCGCGTCGGGCCGGAACATGGGGCTGCTGCTCAACCAGGTCGAGCCCGAGGTGGTCCAGATCATGCGGCGGTCCCTGGACGTCTACCGGGAGGTCGAGCACCTGGTGGACTTCGACCTCAGGCGGCGCGACCAGCTGCTGCTGGCCCGCGACCAGGACCAGCTCGAGGTCACCGATTCCCGCCGGCTGGCGATGGTGGGGATCGGCATCGAGGCCGAGATGATGTCGGTCGCCGCGATCCGCGCCGAGCTGCCCCAGCTGGCTCCCGAAATCGCCGGCGGGGCGGTGGTCCGGGGCGCCTGGGCACTCGAACCGGCGGCGGCGACGCGGGCCTTCGCGGAGGCCGCCCGCGAGGCCGGGGCCGAGATCCTGACGCGCGTCAGGGTCGCGGCCGCCCTGCCCGGCGGCGTGCTCACCGACGCCGGCCGGCTGGCGGCCGACGGCATCGTCGTCGCCGCGGGACCTTGGCTGGCGGATCTGGTGCCGGGCGCCCCGGTCAGCGCCGCCCGGGGCTGGGTGATGCGCACGGGCCGTCTCCCCTTTCCCCTGCCCTGGATCATCGAGGAGATGTCGTGGCCCGACCAGGCCGAGCTGGGCCGGGCGGCCCGGCTGCCCACCGTGGCCGAGGTCGCGGCCGGGGGCTACGACCGGCCCGTGGTCCAGGCCCTGGCCGTGGCGCCGCTGGCCAACGGCGAGGCGCTGCTGGGCGCCTCCCTCGCACCCTCCCTGCGGGAGGCCGTGGAGGGCGTCGATATGCCCCAGCGGACCGGGGCCCCCGCCCGGGCGGCGCGCCCCGGCCCGGGCGGCGGGGG
>JBBSHA010000024.1:0-14575 GCA_038253595.1 Candidatus Dormibacterales bacterium | reverse complement strand
CCGGCACCAGCGCCGCCGGCCTGGGGGCGGGCGCGGGCGTGGGGGTCCCGCGCAGGTCGGCGGTGGTGGCCGCCAGGTGGGCGGAGTAGGTTCAGGCCGGCGCCGGCCTGCCGCCGAAGGCCCAGCTCAGCGAGTCATGACCGGGCAGCCAGCCCAGGCCGGCGCCGGCGAACGGCAGCCTGGTCGGGGCCTGGCCCGAGTGCGACAGCAAGATCAGCGAGCCGGGGCCCCGGCCCAGGACGAACGCCGTCGCCACGACGGCCACCGCGAGCGCCGCCGCTCCGGAGCGCACTCGCCCCGCGGCGACACCCGCGCAGGTCTCCGAACCCACGTGAACAGATCCCTCATCACTCCCTCCGCGCCGCCCAACGCGAGGCCCGGGCTTTGCTTGCGCGCCGCTGCGACCCAAGATCTGGTCATGACCAGGATCGCCGTCGCCGGCAGCCTCAACTACGACCTGATCGTCTACGTCGACCACCTGCCCCGGCCCGGCGAGGCGATCCGGGCCCGCGAGATGCGCCGAGAGCCCGGCGGCAAGGGCTTCAACCAGGCCGTGGCGGCGCGCCGGCTGGGCGCCGATGTGACCTTCACGGGTGCGGTCGGGGACGACGACTTCGGCCGCCAGTACGAACGGCTGCTGGATGAGCAGGGGATCGGCCGGACCGGCCTGCGCCGGCTCGAGGCGCCGACCGGGATGGCGGTGCCCATCGTCGACGACCGGGGCGAGAACGTGATCGTGGTCGTCCTGGGCGCCAACCTCGCCCTCACCCCGGCCCAGCTCGACCCCGCGGCGCTGGCGGCGGATGCGCTCCTGGTCCAGGGTGAGCTGCACCCCCACACCACCCTGCGGGCGCTGGAGCTGGCCTCCGGCCTCAAGATCCTCAACGCGGCTCCCGCCGATCTGGCTCTGAGTCCCGCGGTGGCGCTGGCCGACGTCGTGGTGGTCAACGAGGTGGAGGCGGCGGACATGGGCGGCGCCGACCGCATGCGCGACCTCGGGGCGGGGACGGTGGTGGTCACGCTCGGCGCCCGGGGCGCCCAGGTCGACAACACGCTGATCCCGGCGCCCAGGGTCCGCGCGCTCGACACCACCGGGGCCGGGGACGCGTTCTGCGCTGCTCTTGCGGTGGCCCTGGCCGAGGGCAGCGGCCTGGAGTCCGCCATCGCGTGGGCCAACCGGGCCGGGGCGGCCGCCTGCCTCCGGCGGGGCACATCCGGCGCGATGCCGGCGCGGTCCGACCTCGAGGTTCTCTAGCCCTGCTCGCCGGCGCTCAGCCGGTCGCGACCAGGCGGGACTGGCGCTGGTGGTTGAGCCCCCAGGCAGCGTAGCGAACCAGTCCCAGCGGGCGGTAGCGGGCGCGGTGTGCCTCCGTGCGCCCGTTCTCGATCGCTTTGCGGAGCGCCCTGGCGCCGCGGCCGGGGAAGCTGGTGTGGGCCCGCCCGATCGCGTCCAGGATGTGGGCGTCGGAGTTGCCCAGGGGCGCCCGTCTGACCGCCTCGTTGAGGCGATGGGCCATCTGGTTGAAGAGGTAGAAGCCGGGGGTCGAGTTCTCCACCTCGACGCCGTCGAAGTCGAGTTCGGCCGCCTGCCAGCCGATCCCGTGGACGCTGCGGCCCCGGGCCTGCTTCTCGGTCCGCCAGAAGGGGTGGGCGGCGATCGCCAAGCCGCCCTGCTCGTGGATGGCATGGACGGTGGCGGCCGCCGACTGACCGGGCCGCACCCGCCGCTCGAGGAAGAGCCCGACGATGTGACCCTGGCGGCTGGACACCTCCTCCCCGACTATGACCTGAAGGGATCCCGGACGGCCGGCGGCGTAATCGGCGGCACGGAGGGCGCCCTCGATGGTGTCGTGATCGGTGATCGCGATCACCGAGAGCGGGGAGCGGGCGGACACGAAGTCGACAACGGCGCGCGGGGTCGGCCAGCCGTCACTGTGGTTGGTGTGGATGTGCAGGTCGGCCAGTCCGCGCTCGCCGGGCATCAAAAGGATGGTACGCAGTGGGCACCGGCCTTTCGCAAACAATGCGCAATCATCCCGCGGTCACCGAGGGGCCACCGCCCGGGACCGGCCGGCGTCCGAACCGGGCTTGCCAAGCCCGGCCTGGCGGCGCATCGTTGCCCACGGAGGTGAGGTGATGCAGGGTTTGATGCAGGACTACCCGTTGACCATCCAGCACATGCTGTGGCGGACGGGTCGGCTGTTCGATCGCAAGGAGATCGTGACCCGGCGCGAGGACGGTCTCCACCGCTACGGCTACGGCGACCTGACGCGGCGGGTGCACCGCGCCGGCAACATGCTGGCCCGGCTCGGCATCCGGGCCGGGGATCGCGTCGCCACCCTGGCCTGGAACAACTACCGCCACCTGGAGCTGTACTACGCCATCCCCTGCTCGGGGGCCGTGCTCCACACGCTCAACCTGCGCCTCTTCCCCGACCAGTTGGAGTTCACGATCAGGGACGCGGGCGACACCGTGATCTTCGCGGACCAGAGCCTGCTGCCGATCCTGAACCAGGTCGCGGGCCGCATCCCCTCCGTGCGCACCGTCGTGGTCCTCAGCGACGGCGGCCCGCCGCCCGAGCACGGGCTGGGCGAGACGCTCGACTACGAGACGCTGCTTGCGGCCGAGACCGAGGACTACGACTGGCCGCGCCTGGACGAGTGGTCTGCGGACGCCATGTGCTACACGTCGGGCACCACCGGCAACCCCAAGGGCGTCGTCTACTCCCACCGCTCGGAGTTCCTGCACGCCATGGCCGTGCTCCAGAAGGACACGCTCGGACTGGGTGAGGCGGACGTTGTCCTGCCCGTTGTCCCGATGTTTCACGCCAACGCCTGGGGCCTGCCCTACGCCGCCGGCCTGGCCGGCTGCAAGCTCATCCTCCCCGACCGCTTCATGGGCGACGGCCAGGTAATCCTGGACCTGGCCGAGGCGGAGGGGGCGACCATCCTGGGCGGCGTGCCGACCATCTGGATCAACCTGCTGGCGGCCCTCGAGAAGTCCGGCCGCCGGCTGCCCCTGGTGCACACGGTGATCTGCGGCGGATCGGCGGTGCCCCGGGCCCTGATGGAGGGCATGGACCGGGTCGGCCTGCGCGTCCTCCAGGCCTGGGGCATGACTGAAACCTCGCCGATCGGCACCACAGGCCGCCCCCGCAGCTGGACTCCAGCCGAGAGCGAGCTGGAGGCCCGGCTCACGCAGGGAGTGCCGGCACCCGGGGTCGAGATCCGGATCGCCGATCTGGCCGGCGGCGAGGAGCTGCCGTGGGACGGGGTCGCGTTCGGTGAGATCCAGTGCCGGGGTCCGTGGATCGCCAGCGCCTACCACAACGGCGCCGACGCCGAGAAGTTCACCCCCGACGGCTGGCTGCGCACGGGCGATGTCGCCACCATCGACCCCGAGGGCTACGTGCGGATCGTGGACCGGACCAAGGACGTGATCAAGTCGGGCGGCGAGTGGATCAGCTCGGTGGAGCTGGAGGGCGCCATCATGGCCCACCCCAAGGTGCTGGAGGCGGCCGTCGTGGGCCTTCCCCACAGCCGCTGGTCCGAGCGCCCCGTGGCCTACGTCGTCGCCCGGCCCGGCGACGACTTGACAGCCGGCGAGCTGCGCGAGTTCCTGACGGCCCGCGTGGCGAAATGGTGGCTCCCGGACGAGGTCCGCTTCCTCGAGGAGCTGCCCAAGACCTCCACCCTCAAGTTCGACAAGAAGGCGCTCAGGGCGGCCGCGGCTCCCCTCGACGAGGCGCTGGCCGCGACCCGCGAGGGCGCCTGACGACGCCAAGAAGACCGCGTTAAGTGGGTTCGGAGCACGGGCGCCGTTAGGCATACTGCCTGGGACCTCCCGGGCGCGGTCATTTCTTGATGTTGAGGTTCTTCCGCTGGTAGAGCAGTTGGGGCGGTTTGCCGTCCAGGCCGAACTTGGGCGCGGCGCCATGGGCGTCGTCTACAAGGCCATGCACCCGGGCCTCGGCGTGCCGGTCGCGATCAAGGTGCTGGGCGACACCTTCTCCAGTGACGAGTCCTTCCGCTCCCGCTTCCGCAAGGAGGCGTCCACCGTCGCCTCCCTCAATCACCCCGGGATCGTCCGCGTCTACGACTTCGACATCGACCGGGGGGCGCTCTTCATCGTCATGGAGTTCGTCGAGGGCCGCAGCCTGCGCACCTGGCTGCAGGACTCCGGACGGTTCACGGCGGCCGTGAGCAGCGATCTCATCCAGCAGCTGCTCTCGGCGGTGGGCGCCGCCCACGCCCGGGGGATCGTGCACCGCGACCTGAAGCCGGACAACGTCCTGATCTCGACCCAGGGCAAGACCAAGATCCTCGACTTCGGGATCGCCAAGGTGATGGACGACGAGGCCCACCTGACGGCCACCGGCAGCATGGTGGGCACTCCCGCCTACATGGCCCCCGAGCAGATCAAGGGCGACCCGGTCGACCAGCGGGTCGACGTCTACGCCCTGGGCGTGATCCTCTACGAGCTGCTCCACGGCAAGCCGCCCTACACCGGTTCGATGCCCACAGTCCTTCACTCCCACGTGTTCAACCAGCCCCAACCCTCGACCGCGATCGCCCCGGAGACGTTCGAGGCGATCCTGCGGGCGATGGCCAGGAAACCCGAGCAGCGGTTCGAGTCCTGCGAGGAGTTCGCCGGCGCGCTCCTGTCGGCCCCGGTTGGGACCCGCCCCGGGTCCGCCCCCGCGCTCCCGCCCGCCGCCCCGCCCCCCGTTCGGGTCGGGACCGGTCTGGCCGACCGCGTCTTCACCGGGCTGCGCGCGCTGCGCGACCCGTCCGGCAGCCCGATTGCCGGGCCGGCGGGCGGCTGCTCCCATTCCGGCTGCACCGCCAACGAGGGCTGGCAGTGCTCGTACATCGACCCCACCGGGCAGCGCTGCGACAGCTGGTGGTGCAAGCGCCACATCGGCTTCATCGAGGCCACCCCCTTCTGCACCCGCCACGCCAGCGTGCTGCGGGCGCTGGCCGCGACCGCCGGCACCATCCACGAGATCAAGCAGCGGCCGCTGGTCGACGACCGCTCGCTGAACCTCGCCAACCTGGTGGCCGAGGACGTCGAGAAGGACCTCACCGAGCTGCTCCGGCGGCGCTTCCAGGGCCGCCAGGACCTGCGCATCGTGGTCGACCGGACTGTCCGCCAGACGTGGGAGGGGCGGGGCCGGATCGCCTGGGAGCGGAGCTGGTCGGCGGTCCAGGCCCAGGGCTACCTGGCCCGGATCGGAGTCCGGGTCGCCGCCGCGGAGCCGGACCGGGTCAAGGTCAGCGTCGGCAACTCGGTGGTCCTCTCCGAGGTCCCCGACTGGATCGCCAAGCGCCCGGACGGCGAGACCCCCGACCGGGCCGACCGCGCCCGCTTCCGGAACAAGGTGGTGGAGATCGTCCTGGCCACGATCGACATCCCGACCCCGCTCCCGAGGCCGCCCGCCGCCGCCCCCGCCGCCGTCTTCGCGGACCAGCCCCGGGTCGCGCCGGCGCTCCTCACAGGCATGGTCCTGCGCCAGCTGGCGCTGGGCAGCAAGCTGACCGGGTACGAGATCGCCGAGCGCCTGGCGCTGTCCTTCGCGGGCGTCCACCCGACGCTGACCGAGATCTCCGGGCTGGGCTTTGTCAACGTCCTCGGATTCGCCGCCGAGGCGGGGCCCTGGAGCAGCCGGCCGCTTCCGGAGCGGATGGCGTACGCGATCACCCCGCAGGGCCGCGCCCACGCCGAGGAGCTGGGCGCCACCGGCAGCCACCACCCCGGCCCGGCCCCCGTCACGCTCGCCGAGTACGTGACCTCGGTCAGCGCCGCCTCGGTTCCCCGCCAGCTGACCGAGGCCGAGGTGGCGGCGGCGCTGGCCGGGCTGGAGGTGCCCCCGGCGGTGATCGAATCGGTCCGCGCCGCCATCAACTCGCGAGGCTCGATCTTCCTGTACGGCTCACCGGGCAACGGCAAGACCAGCCTGGCGCGCCGGCTGGCGACCCTGCAGGGGGGCCCGGTCCTGGTACCGGTCGCGATCGAGGCCGCCGGCGACGTGATCCGGGTGTTCGACCCCGCCGTGCACCGGCTGGAGGGCGAGCAGCCCCCCGACCGGCGATGGCGGCGCGTGGCACGGCCGATGCTCCAGGTGGGAGGCGAGTTCAACCTCGAGATGCTGGAGGCGACCTGGGAACCGGCCGGGCGCAGCTACGAGGCCCCGCTCCAGGTCAAGGCCAACTGCGGCGTTCTCCTGATCGACGACCTCGGCCGCCAGCGGACCAGTCCCAAGCAGCTGCTGGACCGCCTCCTGGTCCCGCTCGAGCAGGGAGTCGACTTCCTCAACCTGGCCGGCAGCGGCCGCAAGATCGAGATCGCGCTCCAGGCCCAGGTCGCCTTCTCGACCAACCTGAA
The DNA here is from genome assembly GCA_038253595.1 of Candidatus Dormibacterales bacterium. Lineage (GTDB taxonomy): Bacteria > Chloroflexota > Dormibacteria > Dormibacterales > Dormibacteraceae > JBBSHA01. Next base: position 8,191 of record JBBSHA010000024.1, on the reverse strand, counting down.
GCCGGCTGACCTGCTCGACGAGGCCTACCTGCGCCGGCTCGCCTACAAGGTCCTGATGCCGGATCCGAGCTGGCCCGCGTTCCAGCGCATCTTCGATCGGGAGTGCGTGCGCCTGGGCGTGCCGGCGGCGCCCGCGGGCACCCTGGACACCATCCAGCAGCTGTACGGCGGGCGGCCGCCGCGGGGCAGCCACCCCCGCGACCTGCTGGAACGGCTGGTGGACGTGGCGGCGGCCCGCGGGGAGCGCCCCGAGGTCACTCCGCAACTCCTGGAGGCGGCCTGGCAGACGCTCTTCGTCACCAGCTGAGCCCGGCGGCGGTGGCCGGCTTCCGGCTCCGCCGCCATCGCCTCCACCCGCGCGGGTGGCCCGGTTTCCCCGAGCTGGCCGAGAGCTGCACCGGCCTCCACGCCCAGGTCCTGGGCTCGGCCGAGCTGCACGGCTGGGCCCGCTCCGACTCGCTGACGGCGGGCGACCTCGGCCGGGCGCTGTGGCGGGAGCGCTCGGTGGTGAAGACCTGGTGCATGCAGGGCACCCTCCACGTGCTCACCCCCGACCAGTACTGGCGCTACGCGGCCGCCCACACACTGACCCCCTGGAACCCGGCCTGGCTGCGGATGATGGGGCTGACCGAAGCCGGCGTCGAGCGCCTGCTGGCGCAGATCCGCGAGCTGGTGCGGGGCCGGTCCGTGACCCGGCGCCAGGTCGGCGCCGCCCTCGGCATCGAGATGAGCTCCTGGGGCGGCATCATGGGCCCGGCGGCGCGGCGCGGGATCGTGGTCTTCGGCCCCGGTTCGGGGGCCGAGAAGCGTTTCGTGAGCGCCGAGGAGTGGATCGGCCCCCGGCCCGCCCACGATCCCGAGGAGGCGCGCGCCGGATGGCTGCGCCGCTACCTGGGGGCGTACGGGCCGGCTTCCAAGCAGGACTTCGGACGCTGGCTGGGCACCCGGACCGTGGCCTGGGCCAACCGCGCCTTCGCCGCCCTTGCCGACGAGCTGATCGAGGTGGAGGTGGCCGGCCGCCGCCTGTGGGCGCTGGCCGCCGACCTCCCGGAGCTGACGACCGAGGGCGACCTGCCGCTGCGCCTGCTGCCGGCTTTCGACTGCTTTGTTCTCGGCCACGCCGACCGCGAACACCTACTCGCCCCCGCCCGGCGGGCGGCCGTCTACCGGACGGCGGGCTGGGTCTCCCCCACCCTGCTCGCCGCAGGGGCGATCGCGGGCACCTGGCGCCACGCGCTGGCGGCGCGCCGGGTCGAGGTGGCGGTCACGCCGTTCAGCCGGCTGGGGGCGACGGAGCGACGGGGGGTGCGCGCGGAGGTCGAGAGGCTGGGCGCCTTCCTGGGAATGGAACCGGCGCTTTCCTATACTTGAGCCTCGCTGTTTCCCGGGGGCCGCGGCCCCAACCCCTGCGCGGCGGTGGCGGAACGGCAGACGCGCTGGCTTCAGGAGCCAGTGGGGGCAACCCCGTGGAGGTTCAAATCCTCTCCGCCGCACCAGCCGGGTCGGGCTCCACCGCCCGCCTCGCTACACCTCGCGGGTGATCGGCTGGGCCAGGATCCACAGGCTGGTCATCGTGTACATGACCATCAGGATCAGCATCGGGTACTGGGAGAGGACGGCGTTGCCGGCGGTCTTGAACCGCTCCCCGGCCCGCCGGTGCGCCAGGTACACCGCGATCACGTGGCCGACCACGATCAGGACCACCTGGACGTACCAGACGGTCGCCGCGCCGGTGAGCAGGAAGCTCGGCTTGAATCCCTGGGTGGGCAGCAGGTGCCAGCCCCGCCCGAAGGGGTCGGCCAAGAGCGGGATCAGCGCCTGGGACTGGATCGTGAGGTAGCTGTAGTTGTGGGCCGCGTTGTAGACCAGCGCGATCGGAACCAGGGTCAGGGCGAAGGCCGTGATGGTCTCCAGGCTGTTCTCCGGGTGGTTGCCGAGGTGGATCATCAGCTGCGCGAAGCCGTTGAAGACGAGCAGAAAGACGAGGGTCAGGCCCAGCAGCCCGACACCCCGGACGACGGGCTCGGCCGGGCCGCCCAGGAAGCTCAGGTCGCTCAGCGCGGAGGCGTTGAAGGAGAACCAGAGCGGCGTCGCCACCAGCCCGTCGAAGGCCAGCGAGCTGAGCATTAGGATCACGAAGCCGACCCGGTCCCAGCCGGCGGCCAGAGGCTGGAGCAGACCCATGCCCCAGGGCCGGAGGTGGACGGCGGTCAGCGCGCCGGCGGCGATGCGCTCGGTCTCGACCGGGCTGAAGCGGCCGATGATGCCGAACAGCACGCTGAACGCCTCGGAGCGCTCCAGCCACTGGTCGCGGCCGTAGATGACCATCCCGGCCAGAGTCACCACGGAGTAGGCGAGCGCGAGAGCTCCCACCACCCAGGGCCGGTTGGCCTGGCCTGAGGCCAGCTCCAGGAACGCGAACCCGAAATAGACGGCGACCGCCGGCCAGATGCCCAAGCGGGCCGGAAGCTCCCGGCCCGCGGGCCGGCGCCGGCCGCGGGTCGCCAGATCGTAGATCGCCGCCCAGGGGTTGAGCACGGTCCAGAGGTTGCCGACCAGGCCGGAGAGGATCACCAGGCCGGCCCAGAAGTAGATCCAGAGCATGTACTCGGCGGCGTTGGAGGCGGGCTGGGCCTGGACTCCGAGGATCCCGGTGCTGATTATCCCCAGCAGCCAGATGACGCCGATCGCACCGCCGGTCACCAAAAGTGCCCGGCTGCGGCCGGCCCGCAGCAGCAGCGGGACCGGGTGGCGGGGGTAGGTGAGGGCACTCGCCCCCACCCGGTCGCCCGCGAACAGGCTGACCAGGATGAACGAGATGAAGACGACGAAGCCGCCCCCGCAGAGGAACAACGAGAGGGAGATGGGCAGGTCGTAGCGGGCGCCGAAGCCGTGGAGGAGGACCGCGGTCAGCGTCCTCATGGGGAGACCACCAGGTTGCCCAGGTGCTTGGCACCGGCCTCGTACTCCAGCTCCCACGTGCCCGACTTGTCGGCCTTGAAGGTATGGGTCCGGACGTCGCCCGCGCTGCCTGCGAAGTGGATGTCGTAGCCGTGGAGATGGATCTCGCCCGCCCGGTCGGCGGTGATGTTGAGGGTGATGGTGTCGCCCTGCCTGGCGGTGACCGGGGCCGGGGTCATCCGGTCGCCGCTGACGCTTACGTCCACGGTCAGGCGGGCTCCGCCCCCGCCCGACTGCTTGGCGATCACGATGCCGCCGCCGATGATGAAGACCGCCAGGAGGGTGATCACCACGTATATACGAATGCCTCGCATTGCGGTTGCTCCTTCACACATTCCGGACGCGTGCGCGGGGCACGCGCGTTCTGACCGTCGAGTCAGGCGGGGAAGGGAGGACCGCGGAGGCCGGCGGCTCCCCACCGGCTCCGGACCGGAGCGGCCGGGTGGAGCGGGCGGCCCGGTGCCCCCAGGCTGAGGACGGCCGGCGGCCGGAGGTCGAGCAGGGAGCCGTCGGTCAGCCGCTCGGCGGCCGCCTCGACGCCGGCCACCAGCCAGCCCACGAGCCAGGCCGCGGCCAGGGCCACCGGCAGCTGGCCCACGGCGCCCCAGAAAAGGAGATCACCCAGGGCCGGGAGGGCAGCGCCGGCCGCGATCGCTTCGCCCGCCTCCTGGCCCGCGAACACCACCAGCTGGAGCACGAACAGGCCGCTGGCCAGATTGAGATAGACACCCGGGCGGCGGACCAGCCGCCTGCCGGACGTGCAGCGGGCAAGGCCGATCAGGCCCAGGGCGAGCAGGACCGCCGTGCCACCGGCGCCCCCCACCATCGCGAGAAGGCCGGGCAGGTAAGCGTGCGACCCGGCAGACTGGGCGGCGAGGGCGCCGGGCCCGAACCTGATCGAGTAGCTGAGCAGGTGGCCGGCCTCGGCGGCCGCGACCGCCGCCAGCGGGATCGCGATCAGGCGGGGGCGGAGACGGCCCATGGTCATCAGATGGTAGTCCCGCGGCCGCCGACAGCCGGAGCCCGATCTCCCTCAGCCCGCAGGATCTGGACCATATTGATCATCGCCTCTCACGATATGCGCCCCGGAAGCGCCCGTCCACAGCCGGCCGGACCGCGGCCGCCAATCGGGTTAACGGGTGCCACTGGGTCGCCACCTCTCCTAATCTGGCCCGATGGCGATCGCAGGGGCGGCAGGACCGCGGGGCGGGCTCACCGCGTGGGCGCACCGGATGGCCCGCCCGGTGCTGGTGGTGACCCTCTTCTGGGCGGCGGTGATCGCCGCCGTACGGGTGCTGGGGGCGGTCCGGAGCGGCTTCTTCGGCGATGACTTCGCCCAGTACTACTTCGGGGCCCGGCTGGCCCAAATCGAGGGCTGGCCGAACGTGTACGACCGCTCGCTGCAGGCGCTTCTGATGCCGCGGCTGATTGGCCTCCCCCTGAGCGCCACGACGGGGTTCATCTACCCGCCCCCGATCGCCTGGCTGGTCACCCCCCTGCTCGCTCTCGACGAGCCCCGGGCCTACGCGGCCTGGGCCGCGGTCATGATCGCCGCCTTCGTGCTCAGCTGGCGCCTGCTGGCCGGCTCCGGCTGGCTCTGGCTGCTGGCCCTGGCGGGCTGCGCCCCGGTGGTGGGCTCGGTGCTGTCGGGCCAGCCCCACGCTCTCATCTTCCTGGGCTGTGCGCTCTGCGTGCGGCTCACCCCCCGCCGCCCGGTCCTCGCCGGGGCCCTGCTCGCCCCGCTCCTGCTGAAGCCCCACCTGGCCCTCCTGGTCCCGACCCTGCTCCTGCTGGCCGGCCGCCGCCGGGTCGCGCTGGGGCTCGGCCTGGTGGCGCTGCCGGTGGCGGCCATCTGCTGGCTGCAGCTGGGGGAGGCGGGCAGCATCTCCTACCTGCGCGCGGTCGCCGCGGCCGGCAACGTGCCCTTCAACGCCGAGATCAGCCTGGCCGGCCACCTGCCGGCGGGGCTGAAGCTGCCCTTCCAATTGCTGGTCGTTGCCGCCTGCGGCTGGCGGGCGGTCCACCTCCGGGGCGAGATCGGACCGCTCCTGGCCCTGGGTCTGGTCGGGTCGCTGGCGATCAGCGGCTACCTGCACGGATACGACCTTTCGCTCATCGTCCTGGCGGCGCTGATGGTCAACCAGGCCGGGGCCGGACGGGCGGCGGTGGGCCGGCTGGCGGTGGTGGTGGGGCTGACCGACCTGGCGCCGCCCCTGCTGCTCCAGCTCGCTCCTGGGCTGGCCCTGGCCGCGCTGCTCTACCCGGCCGGGCTCCTGGACCGCACCTGGCCTGTGGCCCGCCCCGGGATCAGGCCGGCAGCCGCCCCCGCACCACCCGGGCACCGCTGAGGATGGCAAGCCCGGCCGCGACCGACCAGGTCAGGGCCGAGACGGCGGGGTCGCTGAAGTCGCTGCCGCCCAGCACCGCGTGCAGGAAGAGGAGTGCGAAGGCGGCGTAGGAGAGGCGGTGCAGCCACTGCCAGAGCGAGCTGCGAATCCGCCGCTTGAGCCAGCCGGTGATGGCGACCACGGCCAGCAGCTCGAAGGTGATGGTCCCCAGCCCGATCGCCAGCGTCCCGTAGGGGACCCGGAACGGGACGACCAGGTCGAGCGGCCCGATCCGCGCGGTCCTGTCGAGCAGGAGGGCGCCCAGGTGGAGCAGGCCGAGCGGGATCCAGAGCACGACCGTGAACTCGTGGAGGGAGCGGAGCGCCCGGTTGGAGCCGAGCCAGTCGAGGATGGCGGTCCGCAGGGCCAGCCCGCTGAGCAGCGACACCGAGAGCGCCGCGAACGAGGCCAGGCCCGCCACCCGCGCCAGCACCCAGAAGAAGAGGTCGGCGTTCATGCGGGCATCACCCACCAGGCCTGGGCGTGGCCCGCGAGATAGGCGGGGGCCGAGCCGGGGCCGAGCAGGAGTGCGGTCTTGGCGTGGACCTCGGCGTCGGTGGCCGTCCCCGACACCACCGACACCTCGGACAGGCCGGTGGACGAGGGCCGGCCCGTGCGGGGGTCGAGCAGGTGGTGGAAGTGCTCGCCCGCGTGCTCCCAGCTGCGGCTGCGGGTGCCGCTGGTGGCGGCGCCCTGGTCCTCGAGGAGCAGCGTCCGGCCGCCCATCGCAACCGGCCAGCCTGCCCCGTCGGGGCCGCTGCCCCGGGCGTAGAGGTCGCCGCCCAGGTTGACCAGACAGTTGCCGCCCAGGCGGACCGCCAGCCGGTCGGCCATCCAGCCCTTGGCGATGCCGCCCAGGTCCACGCCGGCGCCCGGCGCCAGGCGGCCCGCGGTCGGTCGCACCTGGAGAATCTCCGGCAGCGGGGGCGGGGCCACTGCCGGTCCGGGCGCGGTCGGGCCCAGCGCCAGCGACCGCGTGTAACCGGTCGCCCGAATCGCCCCCAGCAGGCCCGTGTGGACCAGGCCGCCACTCAGCTCATGAGCGGCGAGGGCCGCCCGCAGGAGCGCTTCCATCTCGCCCGACACGGCGGTCCAGCCGCTCCCGGCGGCCCGGTTGAATCGGCTCAGTTCGCTGCCGGGGATGAACCTGGAGAAGCGATCGTGCATGCCCGCCACCCAGGCCGCGCCCCGAGTGAGGCGGTCGCCGGCCGCCCCGGCGATCAGCAGATGGCAGTTGGAGCCCAGGCTCCGGAAGCGCAGCTCCTCATGAGGCACGGGTGCTCGTGACAGCGGCCACCTCTCCGCTCTTCACGCTGGGGCTGAGCACCAGGCGCCCGGTGGCCGCCGGCTGCCCCACCACCGCGGGATGGAGAGGCGCGCTGCCGGTCTTCAGGTGGCCCGCCACGTATCCGGCCGAGCCGCCCGCCGCCAGAAGGGTGAGCAGCGTCGCGCCGGCCTTCAGAAGCAGGGGTCGCATGACACTAGAAAGCCGCGACCGGGGCCTTGAGAAAGCCGAGCCCCTCGTAGCTCGCCCCCAGGATCTCCTTGGGGTCGGCGCCGAGGTGGCCGCCCAGGATCTCCTGGTACACCGAGCGGAAGTCGACGGTGTACTTGAGGTTGCCGTTGTCGAGGTCACCGAGGCTCGGCGTATGGCCGTAGATGCCGCCCTTGACGGGGTCGCCGATCAGGATCAGCGGGGCCGCCGACCCGTGGTCGGTGCCTCCCGACGCGTTCTCCTTGGGCCGCCGCCCGAACTCGGACCACGTGGCGATCAGCACCTTGTCGGCCATGCCGTGGGCGGCCAGGTCCTGGTAGAAGGCGGACACCGCGGTGTCCAGGTAGCCCATCAGGTCGTCGTGCCGGTTGAGCTCGGTGTAGTGGGTGTCGAAGCCGCCCAGCGTCACGTGCAGGAGCTTGACCCCGGTCCCGGTCACGATCAGCTCGGAGGCCAGTTGGAGGGCCTGGGCGAGCTGGTTCTTGGAGGAGTAGACCAGCTTGGCGGAGTCCGAGAAGGTGGCCTTCGGCTGGTAGGCGGCGTCCGAGGCGCGGAGCGTGCCGACCGTGTCCCGGGCGGTCGCCATGGCGGTGTCGAAGAGGGCCCCGTAGATGCCCGGGGTGCCCTTGTAGAGGGCGCCCACGGCCGCCTCGACCTCGCTCCCGCCGGTGAAACCGAACTGCTTCTGGCTGTTGATCACGGTCAGAGTCGCCTGCAGGTCGCGGAGCGCGCCGGGGGCGGCGGTGGCGCCGCAGGCGCAGCCGGTGAGGGGGTGGCCGGCCGAGTCGTAGGACTTGGCCAGCGTGCGCCCCAGCCAGCCGTCCACCTGGCGGCGGCTGGGGTCGCCCGTCTCCCAGATCCGGATCGACTCGAAGTGGCTGAAGGTGGGCTGCGGGTAACCCACGCCCTCGACCACCGCCACCCGGCCCTGGTCCCAGAGAACCTTCAGGCCCTTCAGGTGCTGGTTGAGACCGAAGTCCTTGGTGATCGGCAGGGCCGCGCCCACGGCCATGTCGGCCAGCCGGGGGCGGAGGTCGTGGAGCTTCGGGTCCTGCAGGGGGATCACGGTCCGGAGGCCGTCGTTGCCGCCCGCCAGTTGGATCATGACCAGCACGCGGTCGTTCTGGATCCCCTGCTGCTTGGCTGCGTAGACGGCGCGCGCGAAGGCGTCGGGGACCGCCGCGTAGCCCGCCGCGAGTCCGGCGGCGCCGGCGCCGAATACGAGGCCGGCGCGCAGGAAGTCACGCCGCTTGAGCTGGTTGATGCCGAGTTCTTCAGTCATTTCGGGCCACCTACTTGAGCTGGAATTCCGGTGAGGCCAGGGTCAGAAACCACCGCGTGCGGTCAT